>JAUXIR010000053.1 GCA_030620915.1 Geopsychrobacter sp.
ATCCATAGAGAGACAACCATGAAATTTACCGGAACCGATTCCTACGTAGCGACCGCTGACCTGAACCTGGCGGTGAACGCCGCCATCACCCTGGGCCGCCCCCTGCTGATCAAGGGCGAGCCGGGCACCGGCAAGACCATGCTGGCCGAAGAGGTGGCGAAAAGCCTCGGCATGCCGCTCTATCAGTGGCATGTCAAGTCGACCACCAAGGCCAATCAGGGCCTCTATGAATATGATTCCGTCTCCCGCCTGCGTGATTCGCAGCTCGGCGATGAGCGGGTGCATGATATCGGTAACTACATCGTCAAGGGCAAGATGTGGGAGGCCTTCGAATCGGAGCAGCGGGCGGTGCTGCTGATCGATGAGATCGACAAGGCCGATATCGAGTTTCCCAACGATCTATTGCAGGAACTCGACCGGATGGAGTTTTACGTCTACGAAACCCGCCAACTGATCAAGGCTCGCCACCGGCCGGTGATCATCATCACCAGTAACAATGAGAAGGAGCTGCCCGATGCCTTTTTGCGCCGCTGCTTCTTCCACTATATCCGCTTCCCCGAAGCCGAAACCATGGAACAGATCGTCGAGGTTCACTATCCGGGGATCAAGAAGGCGTTGCTCCAGAGCGCCCTGGAGACCTTCTTCGGCATGCGCGAGGTGCCGGGGTTGAAGAAGAAGCCCTCTACCTCCGAACTGCTCGACTGGCTCAAACTGCTGGTGGCTGAGGAGATCCCCGCTGAAGCCCTGCATAGCAAGCAGCCGGGTAAATCGATCCCGCCGCTGCATGGTGCGTTGCTCAAGAATGAGCAGGACCTAGGGCTGTTCGAGCGCTTGGTCGGTGGTATGCACCGCCGCGGAAGATAAGCGGCAGCCATGCTGGTCGATTTTTTTCTTCAACTCAAACAGGCCAAAATCCCGGTCAGCATCCGCGAGTATCTGAACCTGCTCGAGGCGCTGGACAGGCAGGTGGTCTGGGGCAGTGTCGAGGATTTCTATTATCTGGCGCGTCTCTGCCTGATCAAGGATGAGACCCATTTCGATAAGTTCGACCGGGTCTTTGCTCAGTATTTTAAGGGGATAACCAGTCTCGACGAGGAGCTCGAGACCCATATCCCTGAGGAGTGGTTGCGCAAGCTTTCCGAGTTGGTGCTCTCCGCAGAGGAGAAGGCCCAAATCGAGGCCCTCGGCGGCTTTGAAAAGCTGATGGAGACCTTGAAGCAGCGGCTGGCCGAACAGAAGGAACGCCATCAGGGCGGCAGCAAGTGGGTCGGTACCGGCGGGCGTTCCCCCTTCGGCGCCTACGGCTACAACCCCGAAGGGATCCGCATCGGTCAGGAGGGGTCCCGCCATCGTTCGGCGGTAAAGGTTTGGGATAAGCGCGAGTTTAAAAACCTCGACGGTTCGGTAGAGCTAGGCACGCGCAACATCAAGGTAGCCCTGCGCCGCTTGCGCCATTTCGCCCGCGAAGGGGCCCCCGAGGTCCTCGATATGCCCGGCACCATTCGCGCCACCGCCAGCAATGCCGGTTATCTCGACCTGAAGCTGGTGCCCAAACTGCACAACAAGATCAAGGTGCTGCTCTTCTTCGATGTCGGTGGCTCGATGGATGAACACATCAAGGTCTGTGAAGAACTCTTCTCCGCCGCCCGGACCGAATTCAAACATCTGGAATATTTCTATTTTCACAACTTTGTCTACGAAAGCGTCTGGCGTGACAACCAGCGCTACCGCGCCGAGCGGATCGAGCTCTGGGATCTGATCCACACCTATGGACCCGACTATAAGCTGATTTTTGTCGGCGACGCCGCCATGAGCCCCTATGAAATCTCCATGGTCGGCGGCAGTGTCGAACATATGAACGACGAGGCGGGCCATGTCTGGGGGCAGCGCCTGCTCGACAGCTACAAGGACGCGATCTGGCTCAACCCGACCCCCCGGGGCTGGTGGAACTTCACCCAATCGGTCGGCATGGTCCAGCAGATCATGCAGGGGCGGATGTTCCCTCTGACCCTCGAGGGCCTGGATGAGGGAATTCGGCTGCTGAGCAAGGCCTCGGCCTGATTGAACTGCGGTACAGGTCACCAGTCTGCACGGTTTGCCTTGTGGGCTCGATTATCCGCTCGGCCACAGCTTGTCTGTGCCGAATCTTTTCGCCAGCGCCTTCGACTGCTCGCGTTTTTCCAGGCGTTTCTTGGCCCGATCCGCCGCCCCATCAAAAAACAATTTCTCCAGTTCGGTCTCTGGAATCACGCCTGGAACCATCTGTTTTTCGCCGTTCACATCCATTGCGACAAAGGTGACAAAGGAGGTGGCGCAGACGGTGCGTTCGCCGCTCAGCATGTCCTCTGAGACCACCTTGACGAACACCTCGACCGCAGCACGATGGGTCCAGATCACGAAGGCTTCGAGACAAACCGACTGACCGGCCCGGATCGGATGGAGGAAATCGACCGAGTCGGTCGAGGCGGTGACGACCGAGGTGCGGGCATGGCGGGTCGCAGCGATGGCGGCGATGTCGTCGATGTAGGCCATCACCTTGCCGCCGAACATGGTACCGTAGTGGTTGGTATCCGGGGGGAGAACCATCAAGGCCTTGACGGCCCGCGATTCCTTGCAGTACTTGGCCGGTTTGTCAGACATCTTGTCTCTCCAGTGCCCTGTCGATGCAAGGCCATTATGGTGGAAGACCAGTTTAGCAGAAGATCCCGGTTCGGGTCGCCTCGTTCAGTCAGCCGCAGAAGACGCCAAGAGCTTTAGGGAGCATCGCCTTGAGGGCCGTCTTGAGATCAGCAGCGCTCGTATAGCGCAGGTGGCCGTTGTTGCTCAGCTCGCCGAGGGTGACATCGCTCTGTTGTTGGAGGATGATGACCGGTTTGCCGATGCCGTAGGCCAGGCCGAGGGCGAGCATGACGTTGGGTGCCTGATCGGAAAGGTTGAAGATCGCCAGCCGGCAGGAGTGCAGCTCCTGGCAGAGTTCGCAGAGAGCGGCATCGTCGAGTAGCGCTCGGTCCGCCCTGAAGAAGGAGAGCCCCTGGGTCTCGAGGGCCGGTTGGATCCCCTGCCAGAAGAGTTTCAGGTCGCCCTCGCCGGCGGGGATGGCAACGAAGATCCGCTTGTCCGCCGGCGGCGGTTCGACCGGCGTGCCGGCGGTGTCGCGGTGGAAAAAACTTTCGAGCGGATGTGACGCGGTCAGCTTCTCTTCGGCCGCCCTGTTCAGGGCTTCGATCTTGTCTTCCAGGCGGCCCACCTGATGACTGATGGTCTTGACGAATCTTTCGACGCTCGCCTTTTTGATCGATTTACCGGTGGGCGAATAATCGACGGGCCCAAGTTTAAAGATCGGAACGGTCAAGGTCTTGTCGGCATTGAGCCGTGCCGCCGCATGGTTGTAGCCTTCGTGCCAGCTGTTGAAGGCACGCAGGTAGACGTACTGATTGTTCTTCAGGTATTTTTGGACCCTGGCCAGAATGTAATTGAATTCATCTATCAGTTCAGCGAGTTGAGCGATATCCATCAGTCATGCCCCTTGATGTTTGGTGCTTTTTCTCGGTCGTTCGGCGGAAAACCGGCCGCAGGACAGGAGGTGTGATAGAAATTAACACGCCGGGTTGTGTCATGTTAAGCCCCCCATAGGTTTCTGTAGGCAGAGGGAGGGCCCGGCTCCCGAGCTAGTCTGGGAAAATGCCGCCTTGGCGCAGGCGCAGATTTCTGTATAATCCTGATCCATGACAACATTCATCATTCTGCTCTATCTGGCCGTCCTCGCCTTCGGCTGCGGACTTCATCTGCTGAACAACCGGTATCTCAAGCTGAAGGGGCACCAGATCCCTGCGGGGTTCGAGGGCGCGATCGATCCTGCGACCCTGGCGAAATCCTCCGACTATACCCTGGTCAAGGGACAGGTCTCTCTGGTGCAGAGCCTCTACGATGGCTCCCTGACCCTGCTCTTCGTCTGCGGCGGTCTGATGGCCCGGTATGACGGCTGGCTGGCCGGCTATGACCTGAATTTCATCCCTGCGGGACTCGCCTTCTTTCTGCTCCTGAGCCTGGCCAAGACCCTGCTCGATCTGCCCTTCGATCTCTACCGCCACTTCAGGGTCGAGAGCCGCTTCGGCTTCAATAACATGAGTTTCAAGCTCTGGTTCGCCGATCTGCTCAAATCCCTGCTGCTCTCCAGCCTCTTCTTCGCCATCCTCGCCTCGGCCGCCTTCTGGCTGATCCAGACCGCCCCACAAAGCTGGTGGCTCTGGGTCTGGGCGCTGCTGGTCGGCTTCGGCCTGCTGATGATGGTGCTCTCCCCCTACGTCATCGAACCGCTCTTCTTCAAGTTTTCCCCTCTCAAGGTCGAAGGATTGGAAGAGAAGATCCGCGAGATGCTGGCCAAGACGGGTCTGAAGGTAGAAAAGGTTCTGCAGGTGGATGCCTCCAGGCGCAGTGGCCACTCCAACGCCTATTTCACCGGCATCGGCAGGCAGAAGCGGGTGGTGCTCTTCGACACCCTGCTGCAACAGCTCTCGCAGGAGGAGATCCTGGCGGTCTTAGCCCACGAACTGGGGCACATGAAGAAGAAACATATTCTGAAGCGGATGGTCCTGATGGCCGGGATTGCACTCTTGTATTGCTGGCTGGCCCATCTCCTCATCGGCTGGCCGGGGCTGCCCCTGCTGGTCGGCATCGAAGAGGCCAGCTTTTATGCGCGAATGGTGATTCTCTTTTTTCTCTCGGGGATGCTGACTTTCCCCCTCACACCTCTTTTCAGCAGCCTGTCGCGCCGGGATGAGTACCAGGCCGACCGCTTCGCCTGTGAGCTGCACGGCAATCCCGAAGATCTGGCGACGGCGCTGATCAGGATGAGCAAGGAGAACCTCGCCAATCTGCATCCCCATCCCAGTTATGCGCGCTTCTATTATTCGCATCCGCCGGTGGTCGACCGGGTGCGGAATCTGCGCTCGATGTAGGGAGAGACGTCTTTGAGTGCGGCTCTCTGCTCAGTCGCAAACATGCTATTCCGGCCCGGTCTATTTTCCCGCCCCTGTTGATCGCCAATGCGGATGGCGCGCTTGAGGCCGGCCGGGAAGCGACATCGAATAAATGGCGGGAAAGTCTTTGCTGCTGATTATTAACTATCCATATGGTATACCACATACTCCATTTTTCTCCATTTGTGGTTTTTATGCATCGATATCTCTTCAAATTCGTCAACAAGCTGCGTATCCGCTGGAAGATGCTGGTGGTGGTCCTGCCGCTGGTGGTGCTGCCGCTTTTTCTATCGGGCGGCTTGATCGGCTATGTGGCCACCGAGCAGTCTTATCAAGGATTGGCTGCGGCGAGTAAAGCCGACCTCGATCACATGGCGAGCTTTACCCTCGATCTGCTCGATTCCCACTATCGCCAATATGAGGTTTACCAGGCCGACAAGAAGCGGGTGGTCCTACAGGAGCTGGAGGCGTTGGTCGGTCTGGCTTACGGTCTGGTAAATGCCGAACAACAACAGCTAAAAAGGGGCCGGATCGATCTGGCCTCGGCGCAAAACTCGGCCCGCACGGCCTTAAAGAGCACCGATATCGGCGGCAGCGGCTATCTCTACGCCATGACCAGTAAGGGGCTGCTGACCTCCCATCTGGCGCGTGAAGGGGAGAATATCTTCGATGAGCAGGATGAGGATGGTCGCTACTTCATCCGCGAGCTCTGCCGCAACGCAGTCGAATCCGATTCAGACAAGGTTCTCTTCATTGTTTATCCCTGGCGCAATACTGCGCTGGGGGACAGCCGTCCGCGCAAGAAGATCGTCGCCTACCGCTATTTTCCGGCTTGGGATTGGATCGTCGCCGCCGGGGGCTACCTGGATGAAACCTATGAAAACCTCGACTTCGAACTTTCTTCATTCGCCATCCTAAAAGAGCAGATCAAGAGCAAGAAGGTTGGAGAAACCGGTTATATCTACGCCCTGGATGGCAAGGGGCAGCTGACCGTCCATCCCGATGCCGAAGGGCGCAATATTCTCGGTCTGCGCGATTCGGACGACCGCGCCTTTATCGCCGAGATGATCGAAAAGAAGGATGGCTGGATCCGCTACCCCTGGCGCAATGAGGGGGAGAAAACAGCGCGCATGAAGATCGTGCGCTATCGCTACTTTGAACCCTGGGATTGGGTGATTGCGGTCGGTAGCTATGAGGACGAGTTCTACGGACCGGCGAAACGTTTGAAGTCGCGGATTATCTCGCATGTGCTGTTTCTGCCGCTGCTGTTCGGACTGGTTGCCGTGGCTCTGGTGTTTCTGGCCTCCAAGGTTTTATCCGATCCGATCAACGAGATGATTGCGGTGATCCGCCGGGTTAAGCAGGGGCAACTCGATGAGCAGATGCCGGTCAACAGTCAGGATGAGCTGGGGGAATTGGCGATCACCTTTAACCGCATGATCCGCACGCTGCGTCGCCATCAGGATATGGAATCGGCTCTGGCCCAACAGGGCAAGATGGCTTCGCTGGGGGTGCTCTCATCGGGGGTGGCCCATGAGATCAACAATCCCCTGGGGGTGATTCTGGGCTATGCCGGCTATCTGGAGAAGAAGATCCCGCCGGAGGATCCAAACTTTCACTTCATCCATGAAATCAAGCGTGAGAGCAAGCGCTGCAAGAAGATCGTTCAGGATCTGCTCAGCTATGCGCGTACGCCGAAACCGGCGATCGAACCGACCGATTTGAATGCTCTGCTTGAGCAGATTGTCGAATTTTCGGTCAATCACACCGATCTGCGCCGGGTTGAAATTCACACCGAGTTCGATCCGCAGCTGCCTGATCTCCCGATTGACGCCGATCAGTTGCGCCAGGTTTCGATCAACCTGATCTTAAATGCCGCCGCCGCCATGTCGGACGGTGGGGAGGTCAGACTGACGACTTCCCTGCAGCCTGAGTGGGCACGGGTCGAATTCAAGGATAATGGCAGTGGCATCGAGAGTGAAAATCTGCAGAAAATTTTCGAGCCCTTCTTCACCACCAAGGCGCGTGGCACCGGTCTTGGGCTGGCCATCACCAAGCAGATCGTCGAGCAGCATCAAGGGGAGATCAGCATCGATTCAACTCTCGGCGAAGGAACAACGGTGGTGATGTTGCTCCCGTTTGAGCGCGAAGAGTACTGAAAGAGGCAGCAATATGGCAGCGAAAAAGATCATGATCGTCGACAATGAAGAAGGTCTCTGCCGGATGATGGAGGCCGTATTGCTGGATGATGGGCACGCGGTGCGCTCCTTTACCGATCCGCTGGAGGCGCTCGAAGTCTTCCGTCCGGGGATCTGGGATCTGGTGATCAGCGATATCAAGATGCCGGGTATCGACGGTCTCGAGGTTCTCAAGCAGATTAAGGGGATCGAGCCGGATATCCCGGTGATTATGATCACGGCCTTCGCCACGGTTGAGATGTCGATTCAAGCCTTGCGCCGCGGTGCCTACGATATGTTGACCAAGCCGTTCGAGCCGGACGAATTGCTGTTTCGGGTGCGCAATGCCATTAATCACAATGAGTTGCGCGAGGAGAACCAGCATCTGCGCGAAGAGCTGGCCGAAAAGTTTAACTTCAAGAGTATCATCGGCACATCGAGCAGTCTGCAGCGCCTGCTGGAGCGGGTCGAAAAGGTGGCGGTGCGCGATACCTCGGTGCTGATCACCGGTGAGTCGGGTACCGGGAAAGAGCTGATTGCCCAGGCGATCCATCACAATTCACCGCGGCGTAATGGCCGTTTTGTCGCCATCAACTGTGGCGCTATCCCGGAATCGGTCCTCGCCAGTGAGCTGTTCGGCCATAGAAAAGGCTCTTTTACCGGAGCCATCGCCGACCGCGAGGGACTGCTGCAGTCGGCCGATGGCGGCACCCTGTTTCTGGATGAGATCGGCAACCTGCCGCTGAATGTGCAGAAGACCCTGCTTCGCTTTCTCGAAGAGCGCGAGTTTTTGCGGGTCGGGGATTCCCAACCGATCAAGGTGGATGTGCGCCTGCTGTCGGCGACCAATTCGGATCTGAACGAAGAGGTTGAGCGGGGCAGCTTCCGCGAAGATCTGTTCTACCGCTTGAATGTCATCAACCTGCATCTGCCGCCACTGCGTGAACGGCGGGCGGACATTCCGCTCTTGGCGGCCCATTTTATTGCGCATCAGAATGCCAGTTTCGGCAC
>JAUXIR010000329.1 GCA_030620915.1 Geopsychrobacter sp.
AGATTATAGACGTCCACTGTCATTTTTTTGCCGGGTTGGGACAGACTGAGATTATTGATCGCGGTCTGGCCCGCTTGCGCCAGGCCGGCGTCAGCCACATGGCGGTGATGGGTCTGGTCAATACCAGTCTCAATGCACAGGATGTCTGGCAGCTTATCCCGGAAGGTTTTGAAAACCGGGGAGATCCCCTCTTCAACGAGGCCGATGATCTGCTGCACTTCAGCCGTCAGAACACTGTGCAGCTTTTTCCGATGCTCGATACGCGCATGTTGAATGGCGATGTTCCACGCTTTCTGGAGGAACACGTCCAGCTCGGCTTCCGTGGAATCAAGGGCCTCTATCTGGCCGATGCCGCCAACGATCTGCGTGTCACCAGTGTCCCCGAGACCTTCGGCATCAGTCTTGACCAGTATCATAAACGCGAATGGGAGATCTTCGCCTTCGCCGAGGCCAAGGATCTGCCGGTCCTCTATCATATGGATGCAAACCGCTACGGCGATGTGATGCGGGCGATGTTGGATGATTTTCCGCGCCTGAGGATCAACTTTCCCCATTTCGGCATCGGGCGCAAGGCCTTCAGTCGGATCCTCGATACCTATCCCAACGTCATGACCGATATCGCCTACATGCTGCCGCATATCCAGCACGACCCGGCCGGATATGCCGACTTTATCAGTCACTATCAGGATCGGGTCTGTTTCGGCTCCGACGCGCTGATCTACCAGCCGGAGATCGTCCTCGCCTACATTGAACTGCTGAGCTCACTGCCGCTCTCTGAGAAGATTAAAGCCAAGGTATTCTCCGCGAATCCGCGCAGGTTTTTAGGATTGGGCGCTGCGCGCAGATAAAATTACCGGTTAAGACCGACAGCCCCCGAGCACGGGAAACAGCGTGCCGCCGTCGGGTATGACTGTAATGTGCGGATCTTCGGGCAAACCTTGCAAGGCCATTTCCAGGGCGCTTTCGAGGCTGTCGGCTTTTTCCATCCCCATGGTTTCTGTCTGCTCCATAGAAAAAGAGCTGACCAGGATGATTCGGTAGCGGCGGGCCTTATCGAGGGTGGCATGCGCCGTCTGGCCGTTGATCTGATAGTCGCGTCTCAGGGCAACCTCGAACTCGTCCAGATCCTGATAGCGGAACCAGTCGAAAAAGGTCGGATTGCCGAACCCATCCGGGCACTCAGCCAGCAGAATGGCCGTTCCGCCGGGGTTCAGGGTTCGGACGCCATAATCGAGTGCCTTATGTGCCTGGATGAAATTGATGTCCTTGGGCGCCCCACCACAGCTGATGACCGCCAGATCGGCCGCCCTGTCCAATTCCACGCTGTAGAGTCGACGGGCGAATTCACAGCCGCTCAGATGGGCCTGTTCCAGGTCACCACAGAAGACTCCGGCAATCCGCTTGTCCGGGGTGAGGACCGTATTGAGTAGAAAATCGGGCTTAACCTTGCGCGCCGCCGTAAGGATCGCCGCATGAACCGGGTTGCCGGTAAGGACTGCCGGGATCGCGAGCGGTTGTTTCCCCCCGACTTCGGGTGGATTGAAAACCTTGAAATGGGTCGCCATGCAGGTCCGGCGGGAGGCAACACCCGGGACCAGCCCTTTACGGCCACCACCGAAGCCGGCGAAATAATGGATGCCGATCGTGCCGGTAACGATCACCCGATCCGCTTCCATCACGGTGCGATTGATCTCAACCGGCAGGCCGTCCGGCGTGGTGCCGAGATCGACCAACTCCTGCGGGTTATCGCAATCATGGTCAACAATCCGGATCTGCCCGGCCAGGGGGCCGAGGATCCGGACATGTTCAGCCGCAGTTTGGCGACGGTGAATCCCGAGGGCGACCACCACCGTCATCGCGCTACGCGCAATCCCGGCCGCCTCCAGTTCGGAGACCAGCAGCGGCAAATAGTGCTCGCTACCGGTATAACGGGTAATGTCCGAGGTGACAATCGCCACCGATTCCCCCGGCTGGACAATCTGCTCCAGTTGTAGTGACCCGATCGGTGCCGCCAGGGCCTCAGCGATTAAGTGTCCCGCATCGGCAACGGGCAGATCCGGAAGCTGCAGAGATGCCGCCGCCGGGATATCGATGGTCAGGCAGTGCTGACCGTATTTGAGTTCAAACTTTGCCATGGTTTCAATCAGTCCGTCTCGGCATTAGAGGTGGCAAGCGAAGTTGCCATCAGCGGTTGCAGGCCTTGTGCCTGCGCGCCAAGTGTCTCTTCGGTCAGTCGGTGAGATGCGCGCCGGTTGAGAACGAAAATTACGCATAAGATCAATAATCCCGCGCCATGGACCCACCAGGCCGCCGGGCAGAGCAGCGCGGCGGCACAGCCCATAGTCAACAGACGCACCGGCCAGTTGAGCCTGGCCTCCATGAACCCCAGCAGGCCGACCAGCACGCCGATCGGCAGCAGGAAAACGACCCCACCCTTTTTGAACACTTCGATCGCCGAGACCTTCTCGGTGTCGAGCGCGGTCACGTGATTGCGTTTGGCCTCGATGCGCACAAAGAAGGCTACGGTTGCAAAGTAGAGGATCGCCAGCAGGATACTGACCAGCACGATGGTGTTGTAGGAGATCTGGGTGTCAAGTGGCCATAATGCGATCATGGGGCTCTTTTCAGATCTTGCTTACTCTTATGCTTTGGAAAACGAACTCGGGTTGCAGAGATCTTTAGCGTTGCCGGCGACGGCATTGCAGTTAAGGCAGGTGTGGCCGGGATCCTTCATCAGTTCCGTCACTTCAGCCTGTCGGCCCTCTTTTCTCAATTGGCAGATATGCTGTCGATGTCCGGCCGGATCCTTACAGTCGGTTTCCACGAATTCTGACATATAACCTCCGAATAGATGGGCTATTGTTTGGTTTACGATTATAACATCCTTCGATCGGCATGCTTCAACAAGACAGCATACCAGTCGTTTGATCCTTTTTATTCCATTTGATGTTCGACACGACAAAACTCATGATCTCTGCTGCTCGCT
>JAUXIR010000044.1 GCA_030620915.1 Geopsychrobacter sp.
ACCGATTTATGCATATGAGCAATGTTTTTCTTCATACCTAAGAACGTTGTTTGATATTATCACATCAAGTCTCATAGGTCCGAGTACTCCGAAAGTGGAGCACTCGCGCTACGCGGCAGAAAACAAACTCCAAACCCATCGGCAAGTCACTGTTATTGCAGAATAAAAATGTCATATCCTGGATATTTATCGAACCCAAGGGAACGAAACAAGTCACAAAACACAGCGTTCTGAATACTGGCACAGCTAATGCACATACTAGAACACAGATTTGTTACTGACATATTTAAACCGATGATCACATCCAAAGGAGGAAACAATGCTCAAAAGAAGAACATGGGTTCTGACCCTGCTGGCAGCGCTTTTACTGGTGGCCCCAGTCTGCGCAACTGAAGCGCGCGATTTTTTCAAGGTCGGCGTGGTCACTTCGATCTCCGGCGAACTTGCAACCGGCGGTAACGTGACCAAACGCGGCTATGATCTCTGGGCCGCAGCCGTCAATGCCCAGGGCGGAATCGCAATCAACGGCAAGCAGTACCCGGTGCAGCTGTTCTATGCCGATGCCCAGTCCCAGCCCTCACAGGGGGCCTCGGCGGCGGAGCGCCTGATCACCCAGGAGAAGGTCGACTTCATCCTCGGCCCTTACTCCTCGGGAGTGACCATGGCCGCCGCCCCGGTGGTGGAGAAGTACAAGGTGCCGCTGATCACCGGCTCGGCCGAATCGCCGTTGATCTGGCTGAACAAGTTCAAGTACACCTTCGGTACCATCCCGCCGGTCAGCTTTACCGGTGCGACGCCGATCACCACCTTAAGCGCCCTGCCCGACCCACCCAAGACCGCAGTCATCCTCGGTTCAAACGACACCTTCTCCAAGGCGACCGCAGAAGCGTTCAAGGCGGCCGCCGAGAAAGCCGGCATCAAGGTGATCAAGTATAATATCGTTCCGGCCGGTCAGGATCTAACCCCGCTGATGTCGGCGGTGCGTGGCCTGCGCCCCGACCTGGTCGCCTTCGGCGGGCATGATGAGGAGTTGATCAAGCTGGTCAAGTCGCTGCAGCAGATCAATTACACCCCCAAGGCGTTGCTGATGCATTACGGCGTTACCGAACCGGCCTTTATTGAAGCACTCGGCAACAACTCCAACCAGGTCTATGGCGCATCGGTCTGGACTCCGACCGCCAAAACCAGTGGCGATCTGCTATGGGCCGATGCCCCCAGCTATGCTGCCGCCGCGGAGAAGGCCTATCAGGTTCCACCTGACTACACCCAGGCCGGTTCCTCGGCTGCCGGTCTGGCCTACCAGGCCGCCCTGCAGAAGATCGGCGCTACCCCGCCCCTGTCTGAAAGCGAGCGCATCGCCCTGATTCAAGCACTCGAGGAGCTGGACGTTGAAACCTTCTATGGCCGGATCAATTTTGCCAATGAGGGTGAGTACTACCACGCCAACGTCGGCCTGACCCCGCTGACCATCCAGATCCAGGACAAGCAGGTGCTGGTCGTCGGTCCGCACAATGAGATGGAATCGGCCCCGCAGTACCCGATGCTCAGCTGGAAGAAGCGCTAAACCTGCGATCAGACAGTCTGAATACCTAAGTGTTACACAGCTGGTCACGGAGGCGGCTTCCCGATAAGGGTCCGCCTCCGCGACCGGCAATACGGACAAACAATCCCCCCCCATCCCCTTATGCAGGGCGGCTCGGGCTGAACGACCGAACGGGTCTTACGCATCGGCAGGAGGAATACCCAATGGAACTGTTACCCCAGGCCCTGATCGACGGCATTCTGCTCGGCGGCATCTATATTACCATCGCCATCGGCTTCTCGCTGGTTTACGGCGTGATGCACATCATCGATTTCGCCGTTGGCGAATGGATCATGCTCGGCGCCTTCTTGGGACTCTATCTCAACAAGTGGACCGGTCTCGACCCCTTCCTGCTGCTGCCGCTGGTCTTTGTGGTCTTCGGCCTGATCGGTTATCTTCTCCAGCCGGTCATCCACCGCGTGATCAGCGGCCGGCAAGGCAACCCCCTGCTGATGGGGCTGGTCTTCACCTTCGGCCTGGCGCTGATGTTCCGCGGCATCGCCCTGACCGGCTTCGGGTTTTACAGCCATTCGATCCCCTCGACCTTTTCCGATAAATCCTTCTTCTACGAGCAGGGGACCTTCTTCATGACCGTCTCCGGCATCCGCCTGGCCGGGCTGATCTACGCGCTGGTGATTACCGTCGCCCTGCACTGGCTGCTGAAGAAGACCAATTTCGGCCTTGGCGTGCGCGCCCTGGCCCAGAACCGCGATGCCGCCGCATTGATGGGGGTCAACGGCAAGCGAACCAGCTCCTACGTCTACGGGATCTATGTCGGAATCAGCGCCATGACCGGCGTATTGATCGGCAGCATCCTCTCAGTCAGTGCCCAGATGGGGCCCGATTATACCATCGTCGCCTTCTTCGTGGTGGTACTGGCCGGCATGGGTCATCTGGCCGGTGTCCCCTGGGCAGCCTTCCTGCTCGGACTGGTGCAGTCGTTCTTCCTGATCTACCTCGATCCCGGCCTCACCATGCTGGCGGTCTTCGCCATCCTCTTCACCATCCTGCTGGTCTCCCCCCGGGGCCTGTTCGCTAAGGGAGTCTAAAGCCATGCGCAGCAAGATTATCACCTGGAGTATACTGGTTGTCCTGGTCCTGGGGATCGTGCCCCTGTTTGTCAGCGATGCCTTCGTCCTGCGAATCCTCACCGAAGCGATCATGTGGATCGGGCTGGCCATCACCTTTGATGTCCTGGCGGGCTACACCGGCTACCTGAATTTCGGTCACGGCGCATTTTTCGGCATCGGCGCCTATACGACGGCAATTATGATGGTAAGAGCCAACTGGCCCTTTACCCTGGCGCTGCTTGCCGGCGCGCGGGTCACCACAATCTGTGCGCTGGCCGCCGGCTTCCCGACCCTGCGCCTGCGCGGCGCCTACTTTGCCATCGCCACCTGGGCCCTCTCGCTGGCGATCCAGCAATTGGCACTGATTCTGACGATCACCGGCGGCCCTGACGGCATGCGCCTGCCGCCGTTCTTGAACCCGCTCTACTTCTTCTACCTCATGCTCGGCGTGGTTGCGTCCACCTTTTTTCTGCTCTGGTTCCTGCTCGAACGTGCGCCCTTCGGCCTCAAACTCAAGGCGATCCGCGAGGATGAACTGGGCGCCCAGTCCCTCGGTCTCAACCCGACCCGGCTCAAGATCCAGGCCTTTGTGCTCTCGGCGGTGCCGACCGGAATCCTGGGCGGCATCTATGCCTACTGGATCACCTTCATCGATCCCGCTTCAACCCTGAGCGATCTGGTCAGCGATCAAGCTCTGGTGATGGTGGTCTTCGGCGGCATGGGGACGCTGATCGGGCCGGTTATCGGCGCGGTCTTGATCTTCTCCTTCAAGACCATCTTCTGGGCCTATCTGTCCGACTTCCAGTTGCTCTACCTGATTATCCTCGGCGCGGTCATCGCCCTGAGCGTGGTGTTTCTGCCGAACGGGCTCTGGGGGACCATCAGGGACCGCAATAGCGGTAGAGGTGGGCTGAAAAAGAAGCTGACTGGCCCGCCGCCAGGCATTGAAGCTGAGAAAAAGGATGAAACAAATAAATCTATCCTGACCGCCGAACTCAAGTCCTGCACACAGAAAGACGGGGTGAAATGAAGGCAGCGCCACTGCTAGAACTGAAATCGGTCACCAAGACCTTCGGCGGCCTGACCGCCAACAACCAGGTCTCCTTCAAGGTCCAGCCCGGCGAGATCGTTGGCCTGATCGGGCCCAACGGGGCGGGCAAGACCACCCTGTTCAACGTGATCAGCGGCTACTACGCCCCCTCGCACGGCCAGATCCTGTTCGATGGCAAGGATATCAGCGGCAAGCCCCCCTACGAGCTGGCAGCCCTGGGGATAGGTCGGACTTTCCAGGTGGTCAAGCCCTTTGCGGGCTTAAGCGTGCTGGAAAACGTGCTGATCGCCTCGTTTTTACGCTACCCCAAGCGCGCACAGGCGGAAAAACACGCCTGGTCCATCCTCGAGACCACCGGCCTGGCAGACCGCGCCGAGGTCTCGGCCGCCGGGCTGACCCTGGCCGGGCGTAAGCGGCTGGAGATCGCCAAGGCGCTGGCCCTGGAGCCCTCCTTTCTGCTGCTCGACGAGGTGGTCGCCGGACTCAACCCGACCGAGGTCGACCTGACCATCGAACTGATTCTCAAGCTGCGTGACCAGGGGGTAACCATCCTGATTGTCGAGCACATCATGCGGGTCATCATGCAGATCTGTGACCGGCTGGCGGTACTCAATTACGGCGAAAAGATCGCCGAGGGCACGCCCGAAGAGATTTCGAGCAATCCCGCGGTTATCAAAGCTTATCTGGGAGAGACGGCGGCATGAATATTCTCGAAGCAAACTCGGTATCGGTCAAGTATGGTGATTTCCAGGCACTCTGGGATATCTCCATTTCGGTCAAGGCTGGTCAACTGGTCGCACTGATCGGCGCCAATGGTGCCGGTAAGACCACCACCCTGAAAACCATCTGCGGTCTAGTACCGCTGGCCGAGGGACAGATCATCTATCAGGGGAATCTGATCAGCGGCGTGCCGGTTCATCAGGTGGTCGATCAAGGGATCACCCTGGTTCCAGAGGGGCGGCAGTTATTTCCGAAGATGACCGTCGAAGAGAACCTGCTGGTCGGCGCCTACCTGAAAAGAACCCAGGAGAAAAAGGCCGCAACCCTGCAACGGGTCTTCCAGCTGTTCCCACGTCTCGAGGAGCGTCGCACCCAGACCGCCGAGACCCTCTCCGGCGGCGAGCAACAGATGGTCGCTATCGGCCGGGCGCTGATGCAGGATCCAAAGGTGATCATGTTCGACGAGCCGAGTCTGGGCTTGGCGCCGATTCTGGTCCAGGAGGTGTTCGAAGTCATCCAGCAGCTGCACCAGCAAGGGCTGACGGTCTTCATCGTCGAACAGAATGTCCACCAGACGCTCAAGATTGCCGATTACTGTTATGTCATGGAGAATGGTCGAATCGTCCAGGAGGGGACCGGCAAGGATCTGGAGTCCGACCCAAAAATCCGCGAAGCCTACCTCGGCTTCTGATCTATTCTTAAAAAAAACCGCTTCAGGAGCTCACATGTCCATCAAGCATATACTGGTCCACCTCGATAACTCCCCGCAAAGTCGTTCCCGACTTGAGTTCGCCCTTGGGCTGGCGCGCCGGCAGCAGGCGTTTCTGAGCGGCTGCTATGCCGTCGATGAACCCGATCGCCATCAGGAAGAACAGGCGCAGCTCAAGGACTTCTTCCTCGAGCAGACCCGCGACACTGAGCCTGCGGCGCAATGGCTCAGCCTGAAGGAGACCGGCAGCAGTCAGGCGTTGAATCTCGAATTTTGCAGTTTGGCGCGCTGCGCCGACCTGGTCCTCGTTGGTCAACCCGACCCGAAAAGTAACCCGGGCGCCGCCCGCGAGCTGACCGAAAAACTTATCCTGCATAGCGGTCGGCCGGTGCTGATACTGCCCTATGCCGGACAATTTGATCCAGAGTGTGAACGGGTCATGGTCGCGTGGAACGGCGGGCGCGAGTCGACTCGGTCGCTACATGACGCCCTGCCGCTGTTGCAGCAGGCCCGACAGGTCAACCTCATCGGCTTGATTCCCGCCGGTGCCAAGGCTTCGGAGTTGCGCGACTCGCTGACGATGCTCGGCGAGCACCTGGCACATCATGACATCCGGGCCCACACGGAGACCCAGGTCTGCATCGATATCAGCAAGGGAGATATGCTGCTGAACCGTAGCGCTGAAGAGGGGATCGGCCTTCTGGTCGCCGGCGGCTATTACCGAGATCATCTAGGCAAGGTCGCCGTGCACCTGCTGAAACACATGACCATCCCGGTTCTGATGGCCCACTAAGCCAGGCCTTCGCGGCTCAAGGTTACTGGAGAATCTTAAAGGCTAAATCCCCTGCAGCGGCCCCTGCATCGCCAGCATGCCGATGGAGGTCACCGCCAGCAGAAAAAGAAACGCAACCCCCATGCCGATCCGTTTTCCCATCGGCACATCGTAGTATCTGGCCCGCTCGGTTTTACATGCCTTAAACGACTTGTAGATCAGAAAACTGCCCAACAGCAGGATCAGGGCGATGATCGGCGACCAGGTCAGGTAAAAGAGGCCGCCCGCGCCGAGCAAGCCCAGCACCCAGAGCTTGGGGCTGATGACGCCGATGATCCGCCCACCGTCAAGCGGCGAGATCGGCAGCAGGTTGAACAGGTTGAGCAGAAAACCGCTCGAAGCCAGGGCGTACCAGAAGAGGTTGCCTGTCGCCATGCCGATAGCGACGCAGCCGATGGCACCCAGGGTCCCGAGCAGCGGTCCGCCGTAGGCACCGATCGCTTCGACGAAGGCGTTCTTCGGCATCTCCTTCATCACAATGTGCGCGCCGATAAAGGGGATGAACATCGGCGCCGTGGCCGGTATCCCCATCATGCGCAGGGCCAGCACATGCCCCATTTCATGGATAAAGATCAGCGCGACAAAGCCCGCCGCAAAGGACCAGCCCCAGAACATCGCATAGGCCCAGATGCTGATCAGCATGCTGATGAAGGTCTTGAACTTGCCGATTTGCAGGATAAAGCCCAGGTATTTCAGCTTGCCGAACAGGAAAAACAGCAGCAGTCCGATCGAGCCGAACTTGCGCAATCCTCCTAGATTACGCGGCGGGCTCCCCGCATGCGGGCCAGCGCTGACAGATGGCAGGGCTGCACCCTCCGTGGAGGGCAGCGGCGGCGTCTCCCAGGAATCGGGTTCAAGGGGTTTGGGGTTGTCTGTCGGGCGTTCAATCGGCGGGGTCGGGTTCACAGCTATACTCACTTGGTGGGTTTCTCGCATCAGGAATCCAGAGGACTTATTGCTTTCGTTTCTTCGATGTCTTGCTACTGATTCTCCGCCCATCATATATCAATCAATGATGCGCGCGCGATCTATTTACATACCAGGCCTTGGCAAGCCCCCAACAGTCCGGGTGATGCTTTCCCACAACCGCCCATAAGGCAGGCCGGCAAAATCTATACTCAGCCGTTCGCGGGATTCCAGCAAGACAAAGCCGCGCTCCTTAACCGCCGCCTCGAGCCCCGGCATATGCAATGCGCCCCAGGGGATCAGGAGCGTCCGGTATTTGCGCAACCCCTTCGGCAGGTAACTCAACACCGCCTGGTTCCGTTTCAGCAGCAGATCATCCATCAGAATCTGATTGGTCTCAGGCCCGATGTTCTGTTCGGCCCACCGGCTGAATTCCAGATAGCCACTGCTCAGCGAACTGCTGTTCAGCAGATAGCGGCCGATGGCATTGAGGACCTCGACAGTGCGCGGATCGAAATCTTGCAGGTCGATATCGGCGCGCAAGATATCCGGCGTACCAGCCGCAGCAGAAAGGGGCAGGTCGAGAGACTCGGCTTCAATCAGGCGGCCGGGAAATTGGAGTTGCTCCTGTGATGTCAGACCCAGCATATCGGCCAGCTTACCGTAGCTGAACTTTCCGGTCAGCAACCCCTGTTCATCGCTGACACCCTCGGCCAACAGGAGAGTATGTCCGGCGTTGAATGAGGCGGCGAGCTCGTCATAATAATCCTCACGCCCCATATGGATCATGCCCGCCAGGCGAATTTCCTTATCATCCCGCCCATAAATCTTTTCAATCATATAGAGCCCGTTCGGTTTCAGACGCACGAAACCGGCGGTATATTCTTCAATCAGACTGCTGGTTAGTCCATAGCCGAGCAGCAACAGGACCACCGGCAGAAGCGGCAAACTCACCAGACAGAAACGCAAGAAGTTACCGCCACTGAAACCCGGCCCGACAAACTGACTCTGAGTCAGCAACAGACTCTCACCGTTTTGATGGCGGATTAATCTCAGCGTCAGCAAAACGAGCACCAGTTGACCACAGGCCGCATACAGCGCGTAAGTGTTCCCAATAAAGGGCTCCAGCGGCCAGAAGTCGAGCAGGCCCCACAACAGATAGGTCAGGAGCGGGATAAAGATCTTTTTTGTCAGGTTACGATTTAAACCGAGCCCGAAATAGACCGGCACGGACAACAGCATCAACAGCAGCCCGACCATACCGTGCAGCCCGACGATGAGATTATTCGGCCAAACAGGATTCAGCAGGACGCTGAAGATGCCCAAACTGGCGGACACCGGAAACAGGATGAGGAACAGGTTGGCTATTAGTCGCATTTTCAGTCTGTGGTCTCAGGTTTGCTGAGCTGGTCAGTGCCCGGCGTGCAGAAAGGTTCTATAAAAACCAGAGCTGCTCCTACAGCAACAGGCTGGTCTGCATATAGGCCAGAAAACAAGCGATGATCACGGCGATAGCAAAAAGGATATACACAACCGGTTTCGACATCTCTTCTCCTTATTACAAGAACTTGGAAAGCATAGGCAGGATTAGTGTAGCATTGAAGGCCGAACGTCAAGAAGGTCTTTATCGAAGCCGAGGCGCGTAGGTCGATATGCAGCGAAACGGCAGCAACAGAGCCGTAAGTGACTTCATCCGAGGGGATAACAAGACGAGAAGAGAACAGGAACGGCATAAGCTGGCCGCC
>JAUXIR010000192.1 GCA_030620915.1 Geopsychrobacter sp.
AGAGGAGCTCTTATGAAAGTTGTGGCGTTCAACGGTAGTCCGCGCGCAGAGGGTAACACCTGGCATGCGATCAGCTTGGTCGCGGCCGAGCTTGAAAAAGAGGGGATCGAAGTCGAGGTTGTTCAGGTCGGCAACAAGGCGCTGCGTGGCTGTACTGCCTGTGCGCAGTGCAGCAAGAACCAGGATGAACGTTGCGTGCTGCCTGGCGACGAGGTCAATTCCTGGATTCAGAAAATGAAAGCTGCGGATGGCATCATCCTCGGCTCGCCGGTTCATTTTGCCGGTATGAGCGGCGCAATGAAATCCTTTCTCGACCGGGCGTTTTATGTCTCCGGTGCCAACGGTAACCTGCTGCGCCACAAGGTCGGTGCGGCGGTGGTCGCGGTCAGGCGCTCCGGCGGCCTGCCGACCTTCGAACAGTTGAACAATTACCTGCTCTACTCGGAGATGCTGCTGCCGACCTCCAATTACTGGAACGTGATCCACGGCACCGCGCCCGCAGAGGCGACTCAGGACACTGAGGGGGGGCAGATCATGCGGGTGCTGGGCCGGAATATGGCCTGGCTGCTGAAACTGGTTGCCCATGGCAGGGACGCGGTGACTGCGCCCGAGCGAGAAGAGAAAGCCTACATGAGCTTTATTCATTGACGAAAGACCCTAAGGGGTCGCAACCATACATGATTGAGCAGAAGGCTGAAGAGGCAGACAGGACGTAGCTGAGCCTCAGACATGCTATGTCTAGCTATTGGCCCTTAAAGGCGACAGATACCTTTTTATCAAAGGCAATAACATGAAAATCTTCGTCACTCTCGGAAGTCTGAGCGCTCTCATCGGCGTTGCTCTGGGTGCCTTCGGCGCCCACGGCCTGAAAACCAGAGTCGCCCCGGAAATGCTGAGCGTCTGGCAGACCGGCGTCCAGTACCACCTGGTTCACGCCCTTGGTCTGGTGCTGATCGGCATCCTCTGCCAGATGATGCCCGCCGCCACTCTGCTCCGCAGCGCCGGTTGGTTGCTCCTCGCCGGCACCATCCTTTTCTCCGGTTCGCTTTATGTCATGGTTCTCTCCGACATCAAGGCGCTCGGGATGATCACCCCGCTGGGCGGGGTTGCCTTTCTCCTCGGCTGGCTGCTGCTCGCTTTTGCGGCCTGGCGCCAGGCCGCCTGAAAGCACATAAATGGGTCTCGTCTACGCCTTTCACAAAATTAATCCGGCTCTTGCTCGGGATCAGGCCAGGTTAACCAGCCGCTCCCAGATCAGCTCACCATCCCTGTAAACCTGATGGACCCGATGCGCGGTATTGAATGGAGTTCGCCGCAGGCATCGCTCACCTCGAAGGCCCAATGATCACCTTTTTCAAATGGTCGGCGTTCGGTCCGATCCTAGACAAACAACGGTGTCCCGACCTGGTATCCCAGCCCTCAATCCCACCGCAGCAGCAGATCACCATTTTCCGCCGTTACCACCCGGGTCCCCAGCTGCTCCCCCTCGCGGTTCAGGGTCTCAACCAGCCAATCGCTCTCTTGCCGTGAGGCCCGTTGCAGGCGGAACTGTTTGAGCCGGGTGGGGACCATGCGCAGTTCGAGCAGGCGTCCGGTCTGCGGGTCGCTGCTGACGAAGTACATCAGCCCCAGCTCGGCCCGATAGGCCTCCTGGCCGCCGATCCCTTCATAGTCGTTGATGAAGTCGCCGCAGCCGTAGAGAATCGGCCGCTCCCGGTAAACCTCGATCCCCATGACATGATGCGACGAATGGCCGTGGATGATGTCGATCCCGGCCTCGTCGATCAGGCGGTGAGCGAAACGGCGAAAGGCGGGCGGGATGGCATAGCCCCAGTTGCCGCCCCAGTGGATGGAAAACAGTACCAGATCATGGGGCGCTTTGACGGCGGCGACCTGTGCGGCGATGCGCCGGACGCTGGAATCTAAGAGGTCGGGCAGCAGGTTGATGCCGCTTTGCTGGTCGGTGGCCGCCCATTCGGGCGGGATTCCGCTCGACGGATGGCCATAGGCGAATAGCAGCACCCGCCCGCGCGGCGGCAGCGCAAAGACGGCCGGTGACTGAGCCTGTTCCAGCCGCTGGCCGGCACCGGCACAGTTGAACCCGGCCGTTTTCAGGCTGGTCAGGGTTTCCTTCAGGCCCGCTCGACCCCAGTCGAGGACGTGGTTGTTGGCCAGGCTGCAGGCATCGATGTCGGCGGCGGACAAGACTCCGAGGTTGGCCGGCTGCATCCGGTAGTTGATCCCCTTGTCCGGCCAGGGGGTAGCGCTGGTGGTGACGGCGGTCTCGAGGTTGATCAAGCGCAGATCGGGCTTGATCCGCTGCAGCACGCCCAGGGCGTCGCCCCACAGGTAGGAGATGTCGACCTGTCTGGGGATGGGTCCGCTCGTCCGTTCGGCCAGCAGCACATAGTCGCGGGCGTCCTTGAGGTAGGACTCGTAGATAACCGGATCGCTCGGCTGCGGCAGAACCTGATCGATCCCGCGGCCGAGCATCACATCGCCGACCATGAAGATAATGATGGTGGTCGATTTGAGTGCTGAAAGCATCGCCGTCCTCCTCTGATCGCGAGACAACAGCGGATGTTTTCAGTATATACCGGAAGCCGGTTTGGTTTGGGAGGTTGGTCGCTTGCGGGAGTCCTGGGGGCTTCTTACTTCTAATCGGAGCGTGTTTTGGTTCGTCTTCGAGTTGTCAGATGGAGTGCTAGACAAATATTTTCAGCATTGGATTGCACTGAAGCGAACCCCAATGAAGATTGTGAGCCTCCTGGGTTTGGGTTGTGCTTTAAGATTAGGGAAGGTCATTGCATTGATCTATGCAGGTGGAAAATATCGACGAAGCAATAATTTCGATATTTTGAATTGTAACTTTCCAATATTGAAGGGTGTGTTGTTTTGAATAGGCAAGATTATTTGCAGAGCATTTTAAGTTTCGCCCACTGTCGAAAAAAAGAAGATGTTTTGAGTCAATCTGCAGTAATCGCAAAAGAATTAATCCAAAACTGGAAGATTGTCTCGCCAGCAGGAGAGAGACGTTTTTTGGGATTGGAGTTCTATCTTTTTATCCCAGAAATATTTGAGGATGACGCGACGCATACACGCGAAGAGCAGCTGGAGCTTGGAACGTTTTATTTCCACACCAAATCAAAAGCTGGATGGACTCCTCCGATCTTCAATCGGCATGGAGTCGATATTACCTGTGGCTATGATTACGGTGACGAACAACGGGACATCTACGGTGGGATTTTGCTTCGTCATTTGAGTGGAGTCGGGAATCGTGATGGGTCTGGCCTTGCGCTTCGCAGCTTAGTCCGAGGGGATCGTGGATTTGAAAGCATAAAGCGTGGCTCTGCTGAGAGTAGGTGGTCTGAGGGGGAAATAGATTTCTTTTCACGAACAAATAATAAGTCAGTATTTGGAAGTGAAATGTATCTTCAGCACGATCCCTTGAGTGAGAAAATCGTTGTTGATTCTGCAGAAAGGGTCGGCATCAAAAAAACTAAATTTGCTACAGAGGAACTTCGATTCGTTGCCGGAAAGAGAATTAAATGAAAGTCTGGTTTTCGCACGGCAAAGGAAGTGGTCCATGGGGTAGCAAGACGGCTTGCTCGGGGTCGGACCAGGTTGACTAGCTGTTTCCCAACCGTTGGTGACAGAGCTACAACCTTTGCTGAATCTTCGAGGGTCTGTTTTCCCGCGGCCGATTCGGGATAAAATAGAAGCAGGTAGGTAGGAGCTATATCTGACGAAAGGGGGTCGAGATGATGAGGCTGGAGCTGAGTGAAATGGAAGAAAGAGTTTTGGCGGATACCCTGAAATCGAGTCTCAGCAGGTTGGGCGATGAGATTTGCCATACAGATTCGCACGACTATCGTGAGTTTCTCAAGGATCGCAAAGAGATCCTGATCAAGCTGCGCGAAAAGCTGCACTAAAATCTGACTCGATTATTTCCGCATATTCCTGCGCCGTTTTCCAACCAAAGGGGTTCAGGGGTTGGTGTGCCTGTATTCGTCCGCCGAGCCTGAGACGGACTGAGCTACATCCTTCACAATTTTTCACCACAGGTGATCCCGTAATTTGGAGGCACTGCCATGACAAAAACGGTTGTCGGGCGTAATGATCCTTGCCCCTGCGGCAGCGGCAAGAAATACAAGAAGTGCTGTCAGGGACGGGAAACACCGGGGATCACGTCCAATCCCATGGACGATGTTGTCGGCGGACTGCGGCAGGTGTTGATGCAACAGGAGTTTGAATCTCTGGAAGAGGCCCGGTCTTTTGCCGGAAGTTTCATGCAGCGCACCAATCAGGCCCCAGCCGACGACTTTCACGGGCTGTCACCGGAGCGGATGCACTCTGTTCTCAATCGACCTTTTGATTCGCCAGACCTTGTTACATTTCCCGAAACACTGGATGTTACACCCGAAGCACCGATCCTGATCCTGTTCAAGCTGCTGGTGGACGCTATCGGTGAGCAGGGACTGAAGCCG
>JAUXIR010000154.1 GCA_030620915.1 Geopsychrobacter sp.
CCCCTCTTTTCAGATGACCGCAGCCAAGATCGAAACCGACATCGGACCGCGCCTGCTTAATCTGGTGGCCAACGTCAAGACGGCACTGAGTAAGCGCTGAAAAACTGCTGGCGGGAAATAGTAAACTGAAATAAACAGCCCCAGTTTCCAAGCGGAAACTGGGGCTGTTTATTTGAATACCAACGCAAGAGATTTTCAGGGCGCGAGGCTAAGGCCTCTTTCTCGTCCTTTTTTGGTTGATCAGGTTCTGCGTCTGACCGGCTTCTTGAATCCACCGGAGGGTTTGCCGAAGGCCCTTCTTTTCGGGGCCTGCCTCCGGCCGGCATCGACCTTGATCTGCAGTTGTTGACCCCGGACCCAGGCCTTGGCCAGCTTATTCATGACCTCCTGCGATAGTGCCTTGGGCAGATCGACCAGGCTGAAATCGTGCATGATGGTGATCTTGCCGATCATCGACGAGGGCATGCCCCCTTCGTTACTGATCGCACCGACCAGATTGCCCGGTTCCACACCGTGGGTGCGCCCGACCTCGAGGCGGTACTGCTGACGTTCGGTATCGTTGTCTCGCTGGCGAGAGCTGGATCTGGGGCGACCTTCGGCCTGCTGGTAGGGCTGCTCCTCGCGTTCTTCGGGCTGCAGCGGGCGATCCTTCTGCAGCAGGAAGGCCAGGGTCGCTGCGATACGACGGAAACTGACATCGCTGTCGTTCTGGAAGCCATCGATGAGGTCTTCGAAAAAATCAAGTTCTTCTGCCTCCATCGCCTCGGTGACCAGATCCTTGAACGCACTCACGCGGCGGTCGGTGATCTGCTGGCGGCTCGGCAGACCCATCGGCTTGATCGTCTGGCGGGTGGCCCGTTCGATCGCAGCAATCATGCGTCGCTCACGCGGGGCGGCAAAGAGGATCGCCTTGCCGGAGCGACCGGCGCGACCGGTGCGGCCGATACGGTGGATGTAGGCTTCGATGTCGTTGGGGATGTCGTAGTTAACCACGTGACTGATCCGCTGGACGTCGAGGCCACGGGCGGCGACATCGGTGGCGACGACGATATCGAGCTTGCCGTCGCGAAAGCGTTCAACCGTCTTCTCGCGTGAGACCTGGGTCATGTCACCATTGAGGGCGGCACAGGAGAAGCCGCGGGCCTGGAGCTTTTCGGCCAGCTCCAGGGTTGCGACCTTGGTGCGGACGAAGACGATCATCGCCTCCATCTCTTCGGCCTCCAGAATCCGGGTCAGCGCATCCAGCTTGTGCATCCCCTTAACCTGCCAGACATACTGATCGATGGTCTCGGCGGTGCGGGTTTTGGTTTTGATGCGGATTTCGACCGGGTCTTTCAGGTTGCGCCGTGCGACCCCGATGACCTCGTTGGGCATGGTGGCCGAAAAGAGGGCGGTCTGACGTTCGGCCGGCGCGTGGGAGAGGATATCCTCGACGTCGGCGATGAAGCCCATCTTCAGCATCTCATCGGCCTCATCGATCACGATGGTGCGGATCTTGTCCAGTTTCAGGGTGCCGCGGCGCAGGTGATCCTGAATCCGACCGGGGGTGCCGACCACGGCGTGCACGCCGCGATGCAGCTGACGCAGCTGCTGAACCATACTCTGGCCACCGTAGATCGGCAGCACGTGGAAATCCTTGAGATGGCGCGCATAGGTCTGAATCGCTTCGGAGACCTGCAGGGCCAGTTCGCGGGTCGGAGTCAGTACCAGGATCTGTGGAGAGCGCTTCTTCAGTTCAAGCTGGCTGAGCAGCGGCAAGGCGAAGGCCGCGGTTTTTCCGGTTCCGGTCTGGGCCTGGCCAAGCAGGTCGCGACCCTCCAGCAAGGGCGGAATACTCTGGGCCTGGATCGGTGAGGGGGTCTCATAGCCGATCTCTTGAATAACTTTGTAAACGTTTGGCGCCAGGCCGAGGTCAGCGAAACCGAGGGGTTGAGATTCTGTCATGGTCTGTCTTTCTTAAAGGGCTGAAATACCCGGAAGTGAATCGTAGAGGGTGTTTTGGCAATAGGGGAGGGCAGAACCGAGGACCGTCCTGAATCGTCTGCCACTCCGAAGGGCGAAAGTATTACCGCGTCTTGTCCTCCAAATCAAGAAATTTCTTCGATATTCTAAAGAATTAGCGAATTTCGAGGACATTTTGTCCGTCTGATCTAGCGCGCATAAGGACCCCTGGTCATGCCGGGTCATTCGGGTAGTTGGTCCGGGGCCGGCACGGAATTCAGGCGGAGATCAGTCCGCCCTGTCTGCGTAACCGCTGCCAATCGCCGAGAAGGGGAGATCGAGCTGCAGTTCAGGGACTCTATTTCCGATCCAGGCGGTAAAGGTGTTGCTGTTAGGGCCTGGGAAGGCCGAGTATTCCTGCGGCCAGGGATAGTCTCTGGCCGCGTGGTCGACCGCAGCAATCAGCCGATCGACCCCCGCGCCACGCTGTTCCTTGAGCAGGCGTGGTTTCTTGCCGTACCAGTATCGGTCGGGCAGATCCTGCGCGATCCTGAGGGCCGATCCGTTGCGGTGTAAGCGCCAGCCGATCACTTCGTAGACCCGGTAGTGATCGGCACCACTCGGCTTGGCAGCCAACCAGGTATGGATGGCAAACCAGCCACGCCAGCTCCAGGCCGGGGCACCGTAGACTTGCAGCACCGCTTCTTGGGTGGTTGCCGGATCGGGGGCCAATCCGGCTGACTCACGACTGGCGGAATGCCAGTCGCTGTGAGAAGAGCAGTTGGACAGGGCGATGGTTAGAATGATCAGTGGCAACAGGAGTTTCAGGGCTCTTTTGCGGGTAGGAGTCATGGTCTTTTACCTCCGTTTGTTCCCATTCTAACCCCGCAGCTCCTGGCGGGTAAATGGAGGGCAAAAGGCAGAGGAGAACTTCTGCTAAACTGCAAGGAGACTGTCTGGCCCAGAGGCGGTTAAAATTACCGCAGCATGAAGCGGATCGGGTTGGTTCGACCCGACTTCGATCCACCATTTAAGCTCAGAATCAAAAGGAGAGAAGAAATGGCAGAAGAACGTAGCGGCGTTATTACCTTCAAGGGAAACCCAATGCTGGTCTGTGGGCCGGAGCTCAAGGTCGGTGATTCTGCACCCGATTTTCAGGTGGTTGACAACGGTTTACAACCGGTCACCAAGCAGACCGCTGCGGGCAGGGTGCAGCTGATTACGGTGGTCCCCTCGATCGATACCCCGGTCTGTGACACCATGTCGCGGCGTTTCAACCAAGAGGCGGCACAGCTGCCTGATTCGGTCGAGATTTACACCCTCAGCCTGGATCTGCCTTTCGCCCAGAAGCGCTGGTGTGGCGCCGCCGGGATCGAGCGGATCAAGCTGCTGTCCGATTATCAGGAGCGCTCTTTCGGTCTGAACTACGGGGTGTTGATCAAGGAGTTGAAACTGCTGGCGCGTGCGGTTTTTGTCATCGATAGTGCGGGTAAGATCGCCTACCAAGAGATTGTCAAGGAGGTCACCGATGAGCCGGACTACGCGGCGGCCCTTGCGGCGGTTCGCAGCCTCGTTTAATCTATCGCCGACTAACAACGAAACCATCGGCTTTGCGGAGATCCGCGAGGCCGGTGGTTTATTGTTCCATCACGCTAGTAAAAACTATGGACTTTAGTCCAAGCCTTTCAGGTGCTACTCATATTTCGTCATTCCCGCGAAGGCGGGAATCCAGTGTTTTTATGAAGCGAGGATCCCCGCTTTCGCGAGGATGACGATCTTTGACCTTGATTTTAAGGGACTTTCAGTCCCGACCCAAACACTATGCACTTTCAGTGCATAGTTGTTTATTTATGGTCCGAGCCAGAATCAGAGATCGGTCTGTTTTGGGGGCTGCTGCTTCATTTTTTTGACCTCTGCTATCTGCTCCTCGTAGCAGTCGGGGCAGATACCGTGGCTGAAGACGGCTTCTGAATTTTCGATCAGATAGTCTTCCAGTTGATGCCAGACCTCCTTGTCATCGCGAATCTTCTTGCAGTAGCCGCAGATCGGGATAACCCCTTTGAGGGTCTTGATTTCATTCAGGGCCGCTTGCAGTTCGCGATTCGAATCGACCAGAGGCTTGTAGACTAAGAAATAGAGAAACGGGATCAGGAATACCACCAGAAAAAGGGCATCGAAGAGGATGATCGCCGGACTGCATTTCAGGCCGATCACATGAAAAACCAGCATCAGGAGGGCTTCGATCACAAAGATCGACAGCAGGATAAGCAGCAGGATTTTTTTTGCTGAAACCGCTGGTGAGGATTTAAGCATTCAGACTGCTCCGCAAGAGGTTGCCCCCCCATTCTTAAATCATACCTGAGCTTCTAATGAAAGCGAATCGCCAGCCATCTTTTTGGCCCGAGTGCCCAATTGTTCAATCCCCCTCTTCCATCACCCTATTCCAAACTCCGGTGCCGTTCAGGCGAACGCAATTGTCAGACTTCTCCTGAGTTGGACCGAAATCCCGCTGCCGGTCAGGCCGGAAGATTGTGTCCTGCCGCTGTTAGCGTAGATTGTGGTGAAAAGTAAAAAACCTCGGGCAGAATCTGCTCAAAAGATTCTTGCCCGAGGCTTTTGGTCGTTTAGTGTGATCTGAGAATCAGATCTCTTTCGGCATGCAGACATTGGCCGCATCGTGGACCTTGGCGCCGCAATTGGTGCAGGCGAAGCGCGGGTCGTCAAATATCTTGTCGATTTCTGGATTGCGTTCCTTGCTGGTCAGTTGACAGGCGTGGAGATCGCAATGTTCTTCCGGGTTCTGGCAGCTGGCTTCAGTCATATTGTCTCTCCTCGGTGGATGAAATTTATGAACGTCTTTCGACCCATTATACCCGAAAATTAATTTGATCGTTGAAGTCGAGTGATGCCTCGATGAGTCTGATGGAAAATTCCAGGTTCGGATTGAAGGTCGCGACAGCCTTTAGCGCATGCTATCCTGCAAGAAATCAGCTTGTGATCTTTTGCAGAAATAATCATTTGATTCATCCCGGTCCGAAAATAGTTGACCAGGACAGCTCTCACTCAGGATTTATGCCTCCATGGGGATATCTAAATACCCGTCCTCCGTCAGCCTGCCCCGCGTGGCAAAGCCTTATCCCGCTATCCTGGAGTTTCTGGTGCAGAGGTTTCCGCGCGTCGAGCAGTCCACATGGGAGAAGCGGATACGAGAAGGCAAGGTTCTCAATGAGGCGGGTATTCCGATCAGCAGCGAGACTCCCTATGTTCCCCAGCAGAAGCTCTATTACTTCAGAGAGGTCGAAGAGGAG
>JAUXIR010000375.1 GCA_030620915.1 Geopsychrobacter sp.
ACGGCCTCGATCTCCAACTGTGCCGTGGCCAGCGCCAGATCGCTCGACGCGTCGCCCCCTTCCATCTTCCCGTAGAACGCCTCCAACTCGAGCAGGCCGGCGACCCTCAGCTTCTTGGCCAGGGTCTCGATGATGAAGGATTCACGGGGTTTCTCCCGTTCCGCCTCCAGGGTTTCGATCCGCCGCTGAAGATTCTCGATTTCGCTGCGTTCATCTGGATGCACGGCGAAGGCCGGGACCACAAACAGGCTAAGGACGAGCAGAGCGCTGCTTAAATGCCGAACGATGATCATTTCACCCCTCCATTTCCGATGAGATGTTTTCTTCCTGGGCGCCCACTGCTTGGGCTGCAAGCTGTTCCTCGTCGCGTAGCAGTTTAGTGACATCAAGCAGGACCTTGAGCTGGTCGTCGATCTTGCCCATCCCCTGGATGTACTGACTATGGTTGCCGATGCTGCTACTGGGTGGTGGCTCGATCTGATTCTCGGGTATTTCAGCCACTTCGCTGACCTGATCCACCACCAAACCCATCGCTATGTCATTTATGTTCACGACCACGATGCAGGTGCGTTCGTCGTAATCCCGATCCGGCAGACGGAAGCGGGTGCGCACGTCCATCACCGGAATGACATTGCCGCGCAGATTGATGACCCCACGGATAAAGTCGGGCATATCCGGCACCTGAGTGATCTTCTGGATGCCGATGATCTCGGTCACATGCCGGATTTCGACGCCATAATCCACCTCGGCCAGGTGGAAGGTGAGGAACTTCCCGGTCAGGGTGTCCTCCTCCTGGTAGCTGTCGGGGTCACGCGTCCTTCTTGCCAGATCTTCGCTCATAGACAGTGTCTCCTTTCGTTGGTCTAGCTTCGGTTGGTGGTCGGTTGGACTGACGTTTCGCGGACCTCATTCCAGATCCGTTTAGCGCTTGTCAGGATGTCGGCGGGCGTGCAGAGGCTGAAGCGACAATCCGCTGGCGCGGTTTTCAGCAGACCCGCAGTATGCTTCTGATTGCCAGGCCGTATCACCTGCAGTATCGGCAAACGAAGGCTCAACCGGTGCAACCCTGCGACTCCTTCAGACTCTTCAACAGATTGACTGAAATGACTGATGATCATCAGCGCGAAAGCCTCCGGTGTGCCTTCATTGTTGGTTGTCCAGTTGATGGCTTCCAGTTCGTCCCGAACCAGCGCAACCTCGAATCGAGCCAGCCTGAGGAGAAACGCCAGGTTGTCTCTTCTTTCGATGTGAGGATCGACGACCAGAACATGACAAGGATTCAAAAAGCACCTCCGAATCGGTTGTGGCGATTGATATCGTAGGGTTTTGGCGATAGCCATGAAGGTCTATAGCAGGACCGGTGCCAAGACGGGGCGGCTGCAGTAACTGACCGATAATAAAAAGGAAAATGCTTTTTTATCTGGTCGCAGTCCGGTGCCAGGGAGGTGCAAGCAAAGTTGACAGAGGTTTTGATCGAGGGCTGGCTTGGAGGCGGGAGCGGGGATGCAACCAGGGTTGCTCAGCAACCAGAGTGGCACCCCTGTGAAGGTAAGCGACGGGTTAAGAGGTTGTTTTGTTGAGGCGTTTGTTGAGCGCCTGGCGAGACAAACCCAGCAGTCTGGCGGCGATGGCCTGATTGCCCCTGGAACGTTTCATCGCCTCTGCCACCAGCAGGTTGCCGGCCTCCCCGATGGTCGGCAAACTGTCGGAGAATGAGAGTAGCGAAAAGTTGCTCAAACCGTCCTGAGGCCCCAGCGGGCGGCTATGTTGGGCGTCCCGTGACCTGTCCATGGCCTGCTTGAACGAATCCATAGACAGCATTCCACCCCGGTGGAGGCTCACGGCATCGTAAACCATCGCTCGCAACTGGCGAACATTGCCGGGGAATTGGTAGCTGGCAAGCAGCACCGCCAGTTCCGGCGGTGGGGTCGGGACCCTCTTCTGCATGACGCGAGCGGCTTCGGTCAGGAAATGCTCCAGCAGCAGAGGGATGTCATCGGCCCGCTCGCGCAGGGAGGGGATGTGGATATGATGAGAGCAAAGGCGGTAATAGAGGTCTTGGCGGAATTCATCCTTGGCCTGCTTGGCGGCCAGGTCCTGATTGGTGGCAAAGACATAACGCACATTGGTGTGCTTCGAAACATCGCAGCCAAGCGGGAAATATTCTCCCTCCTGCAGCAGTCGCAGCAGCTTGATCTGGGAGGCGCTACTCAGGTCGCCGATTTCGTCGAGGTAGAGGGTGCCGTTGCCGGCCTTCGCGATCATTCCGTCCCTGGCCCGGTCGGCACCGGTAAAGGCACCTTTGGTGTGTCCGAACAGGGTGTCGGCAAAGACAACATCGTCGAGCCCGGCCGCATTTACCGCCACCCAGGGGGCCGCCGGACGCCCGAGAATCTGAACGGCCCGAGCGATCCGTTCCTTGCCGACCCCGCTCTCGCCGGTGATCAGCACCGGTTCGCTGCTGACTGCTATCGCCTCGATATGCCGAAAAATGGAGAGCATGCCCTGGTTTTGAGTGAC
>JAUXIR010000290.1 GCA_030620915.1 Geopsychrobacter sp.
AGGATCAGTTGGAGTGGATCCCGGTCGCTGAGCATATCAGGCCGCTGCGTGGCCTGAAATCGGTGGCTGAGCTTGACCTGCTGCAACAGGCGGCCGATCTTAACGCTGTTGCCTTTGCCGAGATTGAAGGGTTGATAAGGCCTGGCATCAGCGAAGAAAAGATAGCTTTTGAACTCGAGTTTGCCCTGCGCCGTTTGGGGGGTGAGGATCGAGCCTTCGATTTCATCGTGGCTTCTGGGCCGCGGGGTGCGATGCCTCATGGGGTTGCCTCCGACCGCCTGCTTGAATCGGGCGATCTGGTTACCATCGACTTCGGCACCCGCGTCGCAGGCTACCATTCTGACGAGACCGTGACCCTTGGTCTCGGTGAGGTCGCTAGTGATCTGCGCCAGGTATTTGATGTTGTGCTTGAGGCACATGATCTGGCGCTTGCAAGAGCTGCCCCCGGGGTTGTTTTGGCCGATCTGGATGCCGTTGCGCGTGAGCACATAGCCTCTGCCGGATATGGTGCTTATTTTGGCCATGGACTAGGCCACGGGCTCGGCCTGGATATCCATGAATATCCAAGCGTCTCGGGTCGTTGCCACGATCAATTACAAGCAGGCATGGTGGTTACGATTGAACCCGGAATCTACCTGCCTGATCGGGGGGGAGTCAGAATTGAAGATACAGTCGTTATCACTGATAATGGCTGTCGTACCCTAACCAAGATTCCTAAAAAATATCGCGCCCTGGCGTAAGCCGGGCCAGACCGGCATTCAGCCGGTAAGCAATGCTTAAGGAGAACAAAATGGAAATTAAAGACCTGAAATCTCTAATAAAAATGGTAACCGATACCGATATCTCCGAGTTTCGGATGGAGAACAAAGAAGAGAAGATCGTCATCAAGCGCGGACCCGAAAAGGAATTTGTGCAGATGGCTGCGCCGGTGGCCGCTGCTCCCGTTGCCCTGGCTGCTCCTGCCGCACCCGCTGCTGCGCCGGCGCAGGCAGTTGCGACCGAGGCTGCTCCGGTCGATGATAAGTACGAGAAAATACCTTCACCGATTGTCGGCACCATGTATCAGAAACCTTCTCCCGATGCCGACCTTTTCGTCAAGGTCGGTGATGTCGTTGAGCAAGGCCAAACCCTTTGTCTGGTCGAAGCGATGAAACTCTTCAATGAAATCGAAGCCGAATTCAAGTGTAAGATTATTGAAATTCTCAAGGACGATGCGACTCCCGTTGAGTATGGCGAGGGATTGTTCCTGGTTGAGCGCCTCTAGGGTTTTCCGGTAGCCAACCGACCGTTGCGCCACTCAGGTATGAGTTGGCAGACAATAGATATCGGGAGTTATAAAGATGTTTCATAAAATTTTGATTGCTAATCGCGGTGAGATCGCAGTGCGGATCATCCGCGCCTGCAAGGAACTTGGGATCAAAACCGTAGCCGTTCATTCCGACGTCGACGCCGATGCTCTCCATGTCAGCCTGGCTGATGAGAGTGTCTGCATCGGACCGGCCGCCAGTGCTCAAAGCTATCTCAATATGAAAGCGATTATCAGCGCCGCCGAGATAGCCGATGCCGATGCGATTCATCCTGGCTACGGTTTCCTCTCGGAAAACGCCGAGTTCGCTGAAATCTGCGAACAGTGCGGGGTTACTTTTATCGGTCCAACCGCCGAAAATATGCGTTTGATGGGCGATAAAATTTCAGCCCGTCAGACCGTAACTGCCGCCGGGGTTCCGATCCTCCCCGGCACCAACAAGAGTGTCGAGACCGCCGAAGAAGCGGTCAAAATAGCCGCCGATATAGGTTACCCTGTCATCATCATGGCCTCGGCCGGTGGTGGTGGCCGCGGCATGAAGATTGTTCATTCTCCCGCCGCATTGCCCAATGCCCTGGCCATGGCTCGTACCGAGGCCCAGGCCGGTTTCGGCAAGGCCGATGTTTATATCGAAAAATTCTGTGAACATCCACGCCATGTCGAAATTCAGATTCTGGGTGACAAGCATGGCAACGTGATCCATCTCGGCGAACGGGATTGTTCGATTCAGCGTCGTCACCAGAAACTGGTCGAAGAGGCGCCCTGTCCGGTGTTGACTCCTGAGTTACGCGAAAAAATGGGAGCCTGTGCCGTTGCTGCAGCCAAGTCGGTCGGTTATTCAAGTGTCGGGACGATTGAGTATCTACTCGACACCGATGGCAGTTTTTACTTCATGGAGATGAATACCCGCGTCCAGGTTGAGCATCCGGTGACCGAAATGGTGACCGGGGTTGATATCATCAAAGAGCAAATCAATTCGGCCGCAGGTCTTGAATTGCGCTATAAGCAGTCTGATATCAAGATCTCCGGTCACGCCATCGAATGTCGCATCAACGCCGAGGATCCTGAAAAATTCACCCCTTTCCCGGGTAAAATTACCGGCTATCACCAGCCGGGCGGCATGGGCGTACGCGTAGAAAGCGCCATGTATGACCAGTATACGGTGTTGCCGCATTACGATTCGATGATCGGTAAGCTGATTGTGCATGCCGAGACCCGCGAAGATGCGATCAACCGCATGAAGGTTGCTCTGGATGAGTACATCATTGAGGGGATCAAGACGACGATTCCGTTCCATCAAAAACTGATGAATAACAAGCAGTTCTGTGATCTCGATTTTGATACCAACTTTCTTGAACGGACCAAGATCTAAAGGCCTTATTAAATGGAGCGTCCGCTCTGGCGCATGATCAAAACCGAACCTCTTCCCGGCGCACTGAATATGGCGCTGGATGAGGTTCTGCTGCATTCTGTACAGGCGGGGACTTCCCCGCCTGTCGTGCGTTTGTACCGCTGGCTGCCGCAAGCTGTATCTCTCGGCTATAGCCAGCGGGGGACAGGGCAGGTCAATACCGCGTACTGCCGGGAGCAGGGGATCGATATTGTTCGGCGCCTGACCGGCGGCAGGGCGGTGTTGCATGATCAGGAGGTTACCTATTCGGTAATTTCCCGGCAGCAGGGGCTTTTCTCGGTCGGAATTCTCGAAAATTACCGCACGATTGCCGAAGTTTTAATGCACTGTTTAAAGCACTTTGGCTTAGCTGTTGAGCTGGTCGGCCGGCATGCCGGAACGACCAGCTCTGGTAGTGCCGAACAGAGTGCCTGTTTTACCGCCCCGGCTCAGTTCGAAATCGTCTGTGCGGGTAAGAAAACCTGTGGAAGTTCGCAGAAAAGAGAACAGGACAGCTTTCTGCAGCACGGTTCAATCCCGGTTGACATGGACCTGCCAAAGCTTTTTTGTGCCCTGAATACAGATAAGAAGGCTTGTGTGGCGTCGGGTGCCGCACGCTTGGGCGCAAAGGTCGGCTGGGTCAATCG
>JAUXIR010000195.1 GCA_030620915.1 Geopsychrobacter sp.
AGCGTGAAAGCCCTGCTCGGCGATCAAACTCAATGCCGCATGGGCAATGGCTTGGCATTTATCGGTCTCTTCAGCCGTCATGATTTAAGATCCCTTCGGAATGAACGTTCATTCCGCCTTATAGCCCTGCTCATCTGCCTCTGTCAAGTGGAACAAAAAAAGACCGCCCCTCTCAGCGAGGGGCGGTCCGTTTTTTATCCGGCAGAGATAAATATTGAACGATTGTCGTTTAGAGGACGACTTCGCCGATCACGCGACCGTTAAGCGGTTGTACCGGACGGGTGGTGTCGTAGCGGTTGCCCTGTTCCTGGAACAGCTCGCGGTAGGCGTCGATCTGCGCGGAGGAAAGCTCGACTGACTTCTTCAGGACGTGCCAGGCGACCCCTTCGCTGCAGGGAGGAGTGGTCAGGGAACCGCTGTAGATGAAGGCGTCCAATTTCTTCGGCAGCAGCTTCTTGTAGTTGGCGGTGATCTTGGCAACCGCGGCCTCGGCGGCGGCATCGTGGCCGGCGGCGTGGGGCAGGTGCTCGAAGATCTTCTCCAGCTCGTCGTTCTCGTCGACTTCCTCAAGGAAGACCCCGATGACGGCCAGGTTCATGTCGGCATCGGCATGAACGAAGTGCATCTCCATGTCGTAGTGCTTGCCGTTGACGGTGCTCGATCAGGGTGTGGAAGTGGAACTGCGGTAGGTCAAAACGGGTTCCATTGATGGTGATGTAGCGCTCGTTGTAGACGGTGACTGCGTGGCCGTTATTGATCGCTTCGGCTTGTTTGCCGTCGTACTTGATCTCCATCTGCAAACTGCCGTCTACCACCGACTTGGTGTCGATATCGATGGGAGACTGGCTCTGACCAGCGCCGCAGGTGGCGGAAACATGATCCCAGTGGCCTGGAGTGTAGACATCTGCCTGCCCCTCGTAACCCCAGGACCCAGCGAAAGCGTTGGCGGACAATAACATCGAAATGGCCAGCACGGCCTAGAAAGTCTTGTTAGTCATTTGGTAGTACCCCTCATGCGTTGAGAATAATTGAGTTAAGTTGAAGTCTGTCGCCGGACAAAAGATGCAATATGACGTACGGATACAATCAGAGAAACCCCTCCGGTAGTTGATGTGTGATGTGATGGGAGTCCCCCTCCCGGAAATGAGACGCTACTATATTCATTAATGAATATAGAATCAACAGCGGTTTACTGTATTTAGCATTGGAGTTTATTGGAAATTGGCGGGTTGACTTGCGCTCAGTCCCCTCAGCCTTTGGAGTCAGCCCATGGTCAGCTCGGCATGCACTTGCCGGTAGCAGTCCAGATCTGTGGTCGAGAAACAGCAGAAATAGATCCGCTTCAGGCTGGTTTGTCGCTGCAAAAAACTGAGGGTCTCACTCAGCGCTATGCGGCAGGCGCGTTCGAAGGGGAAGCGGTAGACTCCGGTACTGATCGCGGGGAAGGCGAGCGACTGCAGGTCGGCTTCGCTGGCTAGAGTCAGGCAGTTACGGTAGCAGGCGGCCAGCAGCTGGTCCTCGTTTTGTTGCCCGCCGTGCCAGACCGGGCCGACGGTGTGGATGATATGCCGGGCCGGCAGCAGGTAGCCGGCGGTCATTTTGGCCTCACCGCAGGAACAGCCATTCAGGGTGCGGCACTCCTCCAGAAGTTGCGGGCCGGCAGCACGGTGGATTGCGCCGTCAACCCCGCCGCCACCGAGCAGGCTGGCATTGGCGGCGTTGACGATGGCATCGACAGACAGCTGGGTGATGTCATCCTGAATGATTTCAATAGCCTCTGGGTTCATGGGTGCCTCCACATTGCAAAATCCGTCCGACGGGGTTGATTTCTCGGACCATCTGGGCAAAAGTATCAATCTTGATAATACGAATCTGTTTCCCCGTGTCGCTCAAGCGGCCCTATTTTTAAAGATGGAGAAAACATGTCAGTAGCAGCAGAAGGCAATAAGGTTAAGGTTCATTATACCGGGACTTTCGATGATGGTGAAACCTTTGATAGCTCCGAAGGTCAAGATCCTCTTGAATTCGAAGTCGGGGGCGGTCAGGTCATCCCCGGTTTCGAGCAGGCTGTCGTCGGTATGAAGGTCGGCGAGTCCAAGAAGGTCCGGATTCCCGAGGATAATGCCTATGGTTCGCATAACCCCGAGATGGTCATCGAGACTGATCTCGCGCAGTTTGAAGAAGGACTGGAGCCGGAAGTTGGCCAGCAGTTTCAATCCGAGCTGGACGATGGTCAGCCGGTGCTGTTGACCGTGGTTGGAGTTGAGGGCGAGAAGGTCACTCTGGATGCCAATCATCCAATGGCCGGCAAGGATCTGAACTTCGAGATCGAGCTGGTTGAGATCGCCGGATAGTTTTGATTACACAACAGCGAACAACAAAACAGCCGCAGTGGGTCATCCGCTGCGGCTGTTTATGGTTTAACTTTGCGTAAAATTATTCACATCGATATGGATGCTTTTTTTGCCGCGGTTGAGCAGCGCGACAATCCCGAGCTGCGTGGGCGTCCGGTGGTGGTCGGTGGCGATCCGGGCGGGCGCGGGGTGGTCGCGACCTGTTCTTATGAGGCGCGCAGATTCGGCATCCATTCGGCAATGTCAGCAGCGCGGGCCTATCGGCTCTGCCCCCAAGCGATCTTTGTCCGCCCCCGTTTCGAGGCGTACTGCGAGGTGTCGCGTCAGGTGCGTCAGATTTTTCTCGATTGTGCTGAGTTGGTGGAACCCCTGTCGCTTGATGAAGCCTATCTTGATGTGACCGTAAATAGACTGGGGAACCCCTCTGCAACCCGCATTGCCCAACTGATCAGGCAGCGAATCTTTAGCGAGACCGGGCTGACGGCTTCGGCCGGGGTTTCGTATAATAAGTTTCTAGCCAAGGTGGCCTCCGACGTCAACAAACCGAATGGACTGACCCTGGTGACGCCGGAACAGGCGGCGGACTTTATTGCGGCCTTGCCGGTGCGGCGCTTTCACGGCGTCGGTCGGGTGACCGAAAAGCGGATGCAGCGACTCGGTATTTTAACCGGTGCGGATCTGCTTCAGTACAGCCTTGAGATCTTGGTCAAACACTTTGGCCGCAGTGGGCAATACTATTATCAGATTGCGCGCGGTATCGATGAGCGCCCCGTAGTTCCCAACCGCGTGCGTAAATCGATCGGCAAGGAGAATACGCTGGCCGAGGACCTGGCCGACCGGGCGCAAATGTTGACGATATTGGGTCGTCAGGCTGAACAGATTGCGATTCTGCTCCAGCAGAGTGACAGCGCGGCCCATTGTTTGACCCTCAAGGTTCGCTATGCCGATTTCCAGACCCTGACCCGCAGCCGCACGCTTGCCGAGCCTTTTTGCGAGGCGACTGAGATGTTGGCGATGGCTGAAGAGCTGCTGGCTAAAACGGCTGCCGGTCAGCGGTCGGTGCGTCTCCTCGGTTTAACCGTCAGTCAATTTAATCAGGAGATCCCGGTCGCCGATCCCCTGCAGCTGGAACTGCCCTTCCCTTGAAATTTCCCCTCTCATCTGTGGTCGTTTTATCCCTTGCCATTTGTTGCAAGGCTGGTGATAATCGGCCCCCTTTTGGATTGCACAGCATTGGACAGTGAATGAAGCGTTTCAGAATTGAATTGCGCGGGGAAAATTTTCTACTCAACCTTGACGGCGAGCCGCGCAAGTTCGGGTTTCACTTGAGCCGTTACCTGCGGGCTGTCGATGCTGCCACTGCCGAGAAGACGGCCGCGATTCAGGTGCGGCAGATTCCGACCTTGAAACAGGGGGTAGGCAATAACAGCGAAGATCCGCCGCGGATTTGCTTGCAGCAGATCCGCGAGGTCAACCCGCTGCGCTTCGCCCTGTGCCACAAGCGCCAAAGGTTTGAACTCTGCGTCGAAGAAGATCCTCTCTAGCGCCCCTCGGGGTCCAGCAGTAATTTCCCCAGCTTGACGAGCTTGCTGTCGATGGCGGTTGCAACCTCGTCGGCGCCGAACATCCAGGTCAGTTGGCCGACCATCAGGGTGACATCGGCCAGTTCGGCGATGATTTCACTCCGCTCAATCTTGCCACGTTCAAAGTGCTTGAGGGCGGTGATCAGCTCGGCACACTCCTCGACCATCTGCTCGTATTGGGCTTTCTCGCCCCACTTCTCAAGGGCGGCGCGATAGATGTCGCTGCGGTCCATCCTGTCTCCTGTCTAATCGGTTATCGTGAAAATGACAGCCCTCATCATAGGGGATTTATATCCTTTTTGACAGGGCTGGTATGGCGTCCTATACTCTGCTGAGTAAAAAATGTACATTATCTTCTCAGGAGGCCACTGGGCATGCACAGCGACATTCAAGGCTGGATCGATAAAATTGAAGTCTTCGGCAAGGAGAATCTCGAGGAGATTCTCCATCTGCTGACCGGTGCCATCCAGCAAATTGCCGGGCGCGGTCATTGCCG
>JAUXIR010000011.1 GCA_030620915.1 Geopsychrobacter sp.
AGGTTGCGGTCATCTCACTGGCCGGAATTGTTTATGCGCAGTCTGTGCGGATCGGCGGTGACAAGCTGGATGAGGCGATCGTGCAGTATATGAAACGCAAATATAACCTGTTGATCGGTGAGCGGACTGCCGAAGCGGTCAAGATCGGGATCGGCAATGTATTCGCTGCCGATGATGAAGTTCTGACCATGGAGGTCAAGGGCCGCGACCTGGTCAGCGGGATACCCAAGACTCTCGAAATTAATTCGACCGAGATTCGTGAAGCGATGTCTGAGCCGGTCAACACCATTATCGAGGCGGTTCGTATTGCCCTTGAGCATACTCCCCCCGAATTGGCGGCCGATATCGTTGACAAGGGGATTGTGCTTGCCGGTGGCGGGGCCTACCTGAAGAATCTTGATGTTCTGCTGCGCCAGGAGACCGGTCTGCCGGTGACGGTGGCAGAGGACCCACTCTCCTGTGTTGTTTACGGTTCCGGCAAGGTGCTTGATCATATGGATCTGCTCCGACAGGTCGCCGTTCCTTCTTAGGGCGCAGTTTTTATGCCGGCAACGCCGTTTGCTTCAAGCTGTATTTAACCTTGATGGCGGGAGGATCAAACGATCCTCCCGTTCTGTATGCCGTCTGCAGGTATAAGTCGACTTAGGCCTGTCGGACTGCAGACTTAGGGACCGCTGATGCGTGACTTTTTGAAACGGCATCAAATTCCTCTGTTGATCATCCTGCTGGTATTGGTGGTCGGCCTCGTCTATTCCGTCAATCTGCGAAAAAAAACCACCACCACCTTGTTTGAACGCGCCGTTTTAACCCTGACGGAGCCTTTGCAGGGGCAGATCGATCGAAGCGGCGCCGGCATCAATGGCCTCTGGAGTAATTATCTCTGGTTGGTCGATACCCGCAAGCAGAACCTTGTGACCATGCGCTCCAACCGAGAGCTGCGTGCGCAATTGCTGGCGGTGAAGGAAGTTGCTCTGGAGAATCAGCGGCTGAAGAAGCTGCTTGATTTTGTTGAGGCCGACCCGCGCAAGGTCCTGCCGGCACTGGTTGTGGCTGAAGATGCCAGCAGCTGGGCGCGAACGATCATCATCGATAAGGGACTGCGTCATGGGGTCAGGGAGGGCGAGCCGGTTGTGGTCGCCGAGGGGGTGGTCGGGCGGGTGATCAAGGTCGCCGCCAATAGTTCAAGGGTGCTTTTGGTCACAGATGCTTCCTCTTCGATTGCCGGGTTGGTGCAGCGTACCCGCACCCGTGGCGTGGTGCGTGGCAATGGCCGCGAGTTAACCCTTGAATTTGCGCTGCGCAATGACCCGGTTGAGGAGGATGACCTGGTCATGACCTCGGGGATGGGAGGTGTCTTCCCTAAGGGCCTGGTTGTTGGCCGGGTCGCTGCCGTTGAGCGCAATGAGTTTGGGCTCTTCCAGCAGATTGTACTGGCCCCTGTTGTCGATTTTTCGCGTCTCGAAGAGGTGTTGGTGCTGATGGACTCAGCCGAATGAGGGGCCTGTTTTTCCCGCTTCTCTGCGGCCTGATCTTCGTGTTGCTTCAAACCACAATCCTTCCGCGCTTTCTGCCCGCCGAAATGCGGCCTAATCTTCTGTTGATCCTGGTGATTTATCTCGGGTTGAGTGAATCTTTCCTGCGTGCCGCCTTTCTCACTCTATTGCTCGGTGCCTTGCAGGATGTTTTCTGCGGGTCAACCTTCGGCCTTTATGCCGCGGTACAATTGGCGGTTTTTTTGTTGATTCGACTCTTCTCCGATCGTCTCAATGTTGAAAGTCGACGCTTGCTGCTCGGTTTGATCGCTGCCGGTACAATCCTGCAAACAGTTCTGCTCGGTTTTTTACTGACAACCTTTGCCGAGGCGGGGCCTGTCCTCTGGATCCTCTTGTCGGCCTTGCCGGCGCAGATTCTTTTTAACCTGTTGACCGGTTGGCTGCTGCTGTTTTTTCTGCTGAGATTTCAGCCTCTGCTCGGTAACCGTCAGGGGATGGCAGGGCTTCCCTATCAGAGTAAACATCATGGGGCTTAATACGCGTTGGATCGAGTTGCCGGTCGTGCACAGGCGTCTGCTGCTCTTCTCGGTAGCGGCCGCAGCACTGTTTTTAATGCTCGCCCTGCGCCTCTGGTATCTACAGATCATCAGCTATGAGCGTTATGCCGAACGATCGACCCGCAATCGCACCCGTGTTCTCTCACTGGCGGCACCGCGTGGCCCGATCTATGATCGTGATGGAGTCTTGCTGGTCGATAATCGGCCGGCTTTCACAATTTCAGTGATGCGGCAGGATGTTTATAACCTTGAGGCATTACTGCCGAAGTTGGCCGGGTTGTTAGAGACCGATGTTGCAACCCTTGAGGAACGCTGGGCACGGGGGAGCCGTTTTCCAATTTACCGGCCGGTGCCGTTGGCGACCGATGTCTCGCGTGAGGTTATGGAACGGGTCCTTGAACATAGCACCGACCTGCCGGGGGTCTTGGTCGAAGTGCTACCGGTGCGTGATTACCTCGAAAAAGGCTCTGAGGCCCATCTGGTCGGCTACCTTGGTGAGGTGACCGAGAATGAATTGGACCAGGATTTGTTCGAGGGGCTGCAGCCGGGTGATTATGTCGGCAAGTTGGCGCTGGAAAAGGCGTATGAAACCTACCTGCGCGGTCAAAAAGGCCGGAGGCTGATTGAGGTTGATGTTAAGGGCAAGTTGCTCAAGCCGCTGGAGGTAGACCCGGCGCTGCCCGGTAATAAAATATTTCTGACCATCTCCCGCGATGTCCAGCGCGCCGCCGATCAGGCCTTTGGCGATCAGTCGGGGGCGGCTGTGGCGCTGGATGTGCGGACCGGGGAGGTCCTGGCGATGCTCAGTCGACCGACCTTCGATCCTTCTCTCTTTGCACGTGGCATTGAGAGCGAGGAGTGGTCGGAGTTGCTTAAGGATTCGCGGCATCCACTCCAGAATAAGGCCCTGTCCGGGCTCTATTCTCCGGCCTCCACCTTCAAGATGATCGTGGCGCTGGCGGCCCTGCGTGAAGGGATTGTCAACAATCGTCGTGTGATCGATTGTGACGGAGGTTTCATTCTGGCTGAAGCCCGGTTTCGTTGCTGGAAGAAAGCTGGGCATGGCAAAACCAATCGGAAAAAAGCCCTGCGCGAGAGTTGTGATGTCTGGTTTTATCAGGTGGGGCTCGAGCTGGGGATCGATAAACTCGAAGTGGCCGCGCGTGAATTTGGTTTGGGTGCTCCGGTCGGATTCCCCTTGGCGGGAGAAAAAGCGGGTGTTATCCCTTCACGAATCTGGAAGAGGAAGCGCTTCAATAAGCCCTGGTACGGCGGTGAAACCGTGATCGCTTCCATCGGTCAGGGCTATGTTCTGACGACACCGATACAGTTAGCGGTTATGACCGCAGCTCTGGCAAGCCATGGGGATGTGCTGCAGCCGCAGATTATCCGGCGGATCGAAGACTGGAGCGGGCAGGTGTTGCACGAGAGTGAGCCTCGCTTGATCGGACATGCCGATTTTTCAGATGCCGCCTGGCAGGCGATCGATAGAGGCTTGGTCGCTGCGGTTAACGAGGCGCATGGCACCGGCTGGGCTGCCCATCTGGACGAGGTCAGGGTGGCCGGCAAGACCGGTACATCGCAGGTGGTTAGGCGCAAATCGGATGAAGAGGAATCGGGTGAGCAGCAGGAGGTGCCTTACCGATTCCGCCCCCATGCCCTGTTTGTCGCCTATGCCCCGGCGGACAAACCGGAGATCGCCGTGGCGGTTGTGGTTGAGCATGGCCAGCACGGTGGCAGCGCCGCGGGGCCGATCGCCAAGGCGATGTTTGAGAGTTACTTCAAGGGACGCCGTGAAGTTGTGTCAACGATCATGAATGAGGGTGGATGATGTTTGATCGTCGTTTGGTCATCAATTTCGACTGGGTCCTGCTCTTCACCGTTTGTAGCCTGGCCGGGCTCGGGATTCTCAATCTCTACAGCGCGACGAGCGGCTGGGCCGAGCACAGCACCCCTTTCTATCTCAAGCAAACCCTCTGGCTGGGCGGCGGAGTTTTTCTGGCCCTGTTTATCTGCTGTTTCGACTATCGCCATCTCGAATATTTTTCATTTCCGATTTATGTCGTGACCTTGGGGATGCTGCTCTTTGTGCTGCTGCTCGGCAAGACATCGATGGGCGCGACCCGCTGGATCGATCTCGGTTTTTTTAATCTACAGCCGAGCGAAATCGCAAAACTTGTTATTATCCTTGTGCTGTCACGCATCTTCGGTCGGACTGCTCTGCCGCTGGGATATCGCTTGCGCGACCTCTGGTTGCCGGCAATATTGCTGGCGCTGCCGTTCCTGCTGATTGTCAAACAACCCGATCTGGGCACGGCGCTGCTGGTGATCTTCATCGCCGCGTCAATGCTGCTCTTCGCCGGCTTGCAGCGCAACACCCTGATTGCACTCTGCGTCGCCGGGTCCATGACCGCTTTTGCCGGCTGGTTCATGCTGCATGGCTACCAGAAGGCCAGAATCCTTACCTTTTTGAATCCCGAGGCCGATCCCTTAGGCAGTGGTTATCACATTATCCAGTCAAAAATAGCCGTTGGCAGCGGCGGCTTCTGGGGCAAGGGCTTCATGGCCGGCACCCAATCGCAGCTTTCGTTTCTGCCTGAACGCCATACCGATTTCGCTTTTTCGGTGTTTGCCGAAGAGTGGGGCTTTTCCGGTAGTCTGCTGCTGCTGCTGGGTTACCTGTTTTTGATTGTCTGGGGAATCTATGTGGCGCGCCGCGCCGCTGATCGTTTCGGGATGTTTCTCGCCATCGGCGTGACCTCGATGATCTTCTGGCATATCGTGGTTAATCTGGGGATGGTGATCGGTCTGTTGCCGGTGGTCGGGGTGCCCCTGCCGCTCTTCTCCTACGGCGGAACCAGCATGATCACCACCATGATCGGCGTCGGTCTGCTGATGAACGTCAGCATGCGCCGCTTCATGTTCTAGGTCCGGTCCGTCAAGCTCGACCGGCTGCTCAGTCTTTATCCAGCCAGAAATCATTGTATCTCAGCGGATCGAAATAGCGCCGATGACCCCACTTGACGATCGCTTCCTGCTGTTCAATCGGGTCGCCTTCATGGATGAGTCTGTCGGCGGTCATGAAGATGCCGAGGAGTGGGCCATGCTTGTGTAGTGCCTGACGGGCGTAGGCTGAGCAGGTCGGATACATCGGGCAGCGCGGGCCGTCAAGCGGTGAAATGTATGTCTGGAAGTTGCGAACTGCCTGGTCGAACAGGCCGACTGCCCGCTGCGATGTCCGTTGTTGGCTTGTCGCGCTTGCCTCCCAGGGCCCCCAATTGTCGGCGGACACTGGATTTGGCACCAGGTTGAGAAACAGCCCAATGATGACAAGAGCGATTTGACGCATCTGATTTCCTTGTTCCTTTCTCCGCGACCCTCTATTTTTTGAAAACAGAGTCCGGAGAGGATCAGTCCTGTGGATCCTGCTGCTTTTCACGCCGACTGCGGTTAAATGCCATCCGTTCGCCGATCATCTTCTCGTAGCCACGTTCGGTCGGCTGGTAGTACCTGGTGCCGACCAATGTGTCGGGCAGGTGCTCCTGCCGGGCGACGCCCCCCTTATGATCGTGGGCGTATTGGTAGCCCTTGCCATAGTCGAGCACTTTCATCAGCTTGGTCGGGGCGTTGCGGATATGTTTGGGAACCGGCAGGGCACCGCTGTTGCGCACCTCGGCCTGGGCCTGTTTGATGCCGACATAGCTGGCGTTGCTTTTAGGGGCGGTGGCCAGGTAGGTCACTCCCTGGGCCAGACTGATTCGGGCCTCGGGCAGACCGACGAAGTGGACGGCCTGCTGCACGGCAAGCGCCATCTGCAGGGCGCGCGGGTCGGCATTGCCGACGTCCTCCGAGGCGAATATCACCATTCTGCGCACGATAAATAGCGGATCTTCCCCCGCCTCGATCATCCGTGCCAGCCAATAGAGTGCGGCATCGGGATCGCTGCCACGCATGCTTTTGATAAAGGCAGAAATTACATTGTAGTGCTCATCGGCCCCCTTGTCGTAGAGCAGGGCTTTCTTCTGCAGTGATTCCTGGGCCAGATCGAGATCGATTTGGCCGTTGGTGGCGGTTGCCGCCGCCACTTCGAGGGCGCCGAGGGCGACCCGGGCATCGCCATCGGCCTTGTCGGCCAGAAATTCGAGGGCATCCATGTCGATCTGCAGTTTTTGGGCTCCCAGGCCACGTTCTTCGCTGAGGGCCCGCTGCAACAACAGTTTGAGTGCCACGGTATCGAGTTGTTCGAGGACAAAAACCCGTGAACGGGACAGCAGCGCCGAGTTGACCTCGAAACTGGGATTTTCAGTCGTGGCACCGATCAGGGTGATGTCCCCCTTCTCGACCGAGGGGAGAAAGGCGTCCTGTTGGGCCTTGTTGAAGCGATGAATCTCATCGACGAACAGCAGGGTGCGTCGGCTGTGGTAGGCGCGTTGGTTCTTGGCTTCGGCGAGGATTTCGCGCACCTCCTTGATGTTGCCGAGGACCGCTGAGAAGAAGACGAAGCGATAGCTGGTGGTGTTGGCGATTACCTGGCCGAGACTGGTTTTGCCGGTGCCGGGTGGCCCCCAGAAAATCAGGGAGCCGAGTTGATCGGTCTCGATGAGTCGGCGCAGCAGTTTGCCTTCGGCGAGCAGGTGCTGTTGCCCGACCACCTCGGCCAGATTGCGCGGACGCATGCGTTCGGCCAGGGGGCGGTCACTGCTGTGTTGGTTTTTCTGGTTGAAAAGATCGACCACGGGCGTCCCTTAAGCTTGAGTTGAAGAGGGCTGCAATGTAGCACGTCAGTCGGGTGGCGACAACTCTCTAAGTTGTTGAAAGCGATAGACTTTGAGGAGAACATGTGGTATCTCGGTGATCACGCATAACCGCTGTTTACTCGTCCATGAAAACGGGAGTGGCCCCTTGATTCAGACCGTTGGTATTTACGCCAAGACAAATCATGCAGAAGCGCCGAAGTTGGCTCAGGATATCTGCAGTCGCCTGCAGCAGCAGGGTGTCGATTTTTTGCTCGAACCCTGGCTCGGCGAGGCTCTGGGTAGCGAGGCGGTCGCGGCGAAGGATGTTATTCCGCAAAAAGCCGACCTGATTATCGTCCTTGGCGGTGACGGCACCCTGATTTCTGTTGCACGTCAGGTGAATGCTCTTCAGGTTCCAATCCTTGGGGTCAATTTAGGTAGCCTCGGTTTTTTGACTGAGATTACGCGCCATGAGCTGCCCGCTATCCTGGAGTCCGTGCTTGCCGGTCAGTATGAGATCTCGGATCGCATGATGCTCGACGTTGAGATTCAGCGCCGGGGGAAATTGGTCGCGACCCATACCCTGCTCAATGATGTCGTCATTAATAAGGGCACTTTGGCCCGGATCATCGACATGGAAACCCGGGTTGATGGCAATTACCTGACGACCTTCAAGGCCGATGGATTGATTATCAGTACCCCGACCGGCTCTACCGGCTATAATCTGGCGGCCGGCGGCCCGATTATCTATCCGGGGATCAATAGCCTGGTGATTACGCCGATCTGTCCGCATATGCTGACCAACCGACCCTTGATTGTGTCGAGCAGTTCGGTCATCGCCATCGATGTCAGTTTTGCCGATGATGTGGTCTATTTTACCGGCGACGGCCAGATCGGTGCCAATCTGGAGGCGGGGGACAGGGTTGAGGTCCGCCAGTCGGCGGCCCGGACCCATCTGGTTAAGAGCCCGACACGTGATTATTTTGAAATTCTCCGTACCAAACTGAGCTGGGGGGAAAGGTGAGCCTGGGGCAATAGTGAGAAAGGTCGAAGGGGAAAGATTTTGATTCTCTCCCTTTGGCATTTCACCTCGATCCTTTGACCCGATTTATTATGCTTTGCGATCTGATTATCAAAAATTTTGCCATCGTCGAACAGCTGCATGTCAATTTTAGCCCAGGGTTCAATGTCCTGACCGGGGAGACCGGTGCGGGTAAGTCGATCATTATCGATGCGGTCAATCTGCTCCTCGGTGGTCGGGCCAGGGGTGAGGTGATCCGCACCGGGACCGAAGAGGCTACGGTCGAAGCGGTTTTTGATATCGGTTCCAGTCCGGTATTGCAGCAGCGCCTGGTTGAGATGGGGTTGGATAACGGCCCAGAATTACTGGTGCGGCGCATTGTCGCCCGCAATGGAAAGAACCGGATCTTCGTCAATGGCTCAGCGACTCCGTTGACACAGTTGCGTGAGTTGACGCCGCTATTGGTGAATATCTACGGGCAGCATGAACATCAGGGGCTGCAGCGGGTTGAAACCCACCTGCCCCTGCTCGACAGCTATGCCGGTTGCAGGGGCGAATCGGTTGCCTACCGGCAGGCATATGAGGGCAGGCGTGAGATCGCCGACAAACTGCAGCGCCTCGAACTGGCCGAACGGGAACGGCAGCAGCGCCTGGATATGCTCAGTTTTCAGCGCCAGGAGATTGCGTCAGCGGAGCTCCAGCCGGGTGAGGACGAACTGCTTGAGCAGGAGCGTCTGCTGCTTCAGCATGCCGGCCGCCTGGCCGAGGCGAGCAACGGCGGTTACCGCACGCTCTATGCCGGCAACGGTGCCGTCTGTGAGGAGCTTTCGTCGGTCTCCGCATCATTGGATCAGCTGCAGCAGATCGATCCGCAGTTGGCTGAGCTTGGCGAGTCCTTGAAAGCGGCCCTTTATACGGTCGAGGATGTCGCGATGCAGTTGCGTGATTATGCGCAGAAGATCAGCTTCGAACCGCAGCGACAGCAGCAGGTCGAAGACCGACTGGCTCAGATCAAATCTCTCAAGCGTAAATATGCTCCCACGGTCGCTGAGCTGCTTGGATATTTAACGCGGCTGGATGATGAGCTGGGCGATCTGCGTGACATCGATGGGCGTCGCCATGAGTTGCAACAACAGTTGGTCGAGGCTGAAGCGGTACTCGCTGAGAAGGGCAGACTGCTGAGTGAAAAACGGATTGCCGCCGCGACCCGCTTGTCGCAGGTGGTTGAAAACGAGCTTGCCGATCTGTCGATGACAAATACCCGTTTCGAGGTGCGGCTTGCGCCCTTGGAAAAACCGGCGGCCGATGGTCTTGAAGCCGGCGAGTTCTATCTGGCGGCTAATGCGGGTGAGGCCGCGCAACCACTGGCCCGTATCGCATCGGGGGGCGAGTTATCGCGTATCATGCTTGCCCTGCGACGGAGTATCCCCGAAGGCGATACTGTGCGTACCCTGATTTTTGACGAAGTCGATGCCGGCATCGGCGGTGAGGCTGCGACCGCTGTTGGCGAAAAAATCTGTCGACTCGGTGAAGACTTGCAGGTGCTTTGTGTTACACACCTGCCGCAGGTCGCCGCTTTTGGTCATCATCATTTCCGGGTGGCGAAGCAGGAATCCGCAGGCCGCACCCGCACCGAGTTGACCCCCTTGCTGGGTGAAATGCGCGTCCATGAAATGGCCCGGATGCTTGGTGGTGCTCAGGTGACAGAGCGTAGCCTTGATCACGCCCGTGAGCTGCTCGATCGCTCTATTGCCAGGGGCCACTAGTGCCTGAATTGGAGTTTTTATGATCCGTAGTGCTCATATCGCTGATGCCAAGGCAATCCACCAACTCTTGCTCGGCTATGCCCAGCAGGGACAGCTGCTGGGACGCTCGCTGGTCGATATCTATGATGCTCTGCGCGATTTTCATGTCTTCGAGGAAGAGGGCGAAATTATCGGTGTCGGGGCCTTGCAGATTTGCTGGGAGGACCTGGCCGAGATTCGCTCCTTAGCGGTCAAACCGGGTCTGTCCGGTCGTGGAATAGGACGCCAGCTCGTTGAGGCCTGCCTTGAGGAAGCGCGTGAACTTGGGCTGAAGCGAGTTTTTGCCTTGACCTATCAGCCCGTTTTTTTTGAGCGGCTCGGGTTTTCTGAAATTGAAAAATCGGAACTCCCGCATAAGATCTGGACCGACTGTATTCATTGTGTCAAATTCCCCGATTGCGACGAGATTGCTTTCTCGATTAATCTCTGAAGCTTGTCATATGGATAGTCATGCGGGACACGACCTCCTTAAGATTGAAGCCTTTTCTGCCGAAATAAGCTGTACAGCTTGACAGCCCGAGCGAAAAGCACTAAAAGTTTCATTTGATTTAATTCGTATTACAAGGAGACTGGCAGACCGTGTCACGACGATTCACCCTGATGTATATCCCTGATTCAGGCAAGCAGGCCCGCCGTATGCTGGTTTCGCACCGCTTGTTTTTCTCGGCATTGGCGTTACTTTTACTGAGTACCGCGCTCACGGGATGGGTGGTTGCCGACTATTATCGGCTCCAGTTTGATCAGCAGCAGTTTACTCGGTTGCTGGTTGAGAACTCTGAGCAGCGTCAGCAACTCAGGCAACTCAACCGTAGTCTTGATGGCTTGCGTCGTGAAGTGATTGTGTTGTCTGGCACGGATGCTCGGGTGCGCGGATCCCTTGAGTTGAGCGTCGAGGATTCTGTTGCCCTGCCGGTCGGCATCGGTGGCGCGCTTGATCCCAGCCCGGCTGATATGACGGAGTTGCAGCAGCAGATCAATGATCTGCGTTTGGCCATCGATCTGCGTCGCGAATCTCAGGAAGAGGTACGCGATCTGCTGAATGATAAACACTCTCTGGCTCTGGCAACTCCGAGCGGTTGGCCGACCAAGGGCTGGCTGACCTCTTACTTCGGGGTGCGACCCTCTCCCTATACCGGCCGTCGCAAGATGCATGAAGGTCTCGATATCGCCGCAAATACCGGAACTCGGGTGAATGCCACGGCTGACGGGGTGGTGGTCAAGGCGACGACTGAACCAGGTTTCGGTAAGGTCGTGATGATTGATCATGGCTACGGCTATCGGACTGTTTTTGGACATAACTCGAAGCTTTTGGTCAAGTCCGGGACGCGCGTTAAGCGTGGAGACAAGATCGCGGAGGTCGGCAATACCGGACGTTCTACCGGGTCACACCTGCACTATGAAGTGCGTCTGAATGGTGTTCCTGTCGATCCACGTAAGCTCCTTTAGTCGCTCCTGTGGCTAATCCTGGCCTCTAGCTCCGGCCTTTTCCCGCTGTCTGCGTTGTACCTCTCTAACTTAGCCCAGGTGAGACCTGTCATCGTTTCGATCTCCCCCGAAGTGCAGATTTCGTTGGCCAATGTATTGGACTGCTCCGCGACTTAAAGTGCCTTGCAAGTTCAAAACTCCGATTTCCAACATTGTCGATCTGTACAAAACCGGCCCTTGGTTGTGGTCCGCTCCCCTGCTGTTTTCTGCATAATTTTGACATGTTATCGATGCAGCTATGCCATGACTGCAACGCTATTCTTGCTTGTTCGCTTGAAGGCCGGTGTGCTAGAATACCGCGCGGATTAAAGTATTTTTTTGATGTGAGCTGGATGAACCCTATTCTTTTCTGCCAGTGCCTGAATTGGCGGTTATGGAGCTTGTTTTTCGATGATTAAAAGTCTGGTCAGAAAGATCGTTGGTAGTAAAAACGACCGTGATGTCAAGCAGATGACGGACAAGGTTACCCAGATCAATGCCCTTGAAGAGGCTCTTGCGGTATTAACTGATGAGCAACTACGCGCCAAGACTGAAGAGTTTCGTGGGCGTTTGCAGCAGGGCGAGACTCTCAGCGATCTGCTGATTGAGGCTTTTGCTGTGGTCCGTGAGGGGAGTAAACGTGCCCTCGGGATGCGTCATTTCGATGTCCAGTTGCTCGGTGGCATGGTCTTGAACGATGGCAAGATCGCTGAAATGAAGACCGGCGAGGGTAAAACCCTGGTGGCAACCCTGGCAACATACCTGAATGCCCTGAGCGGCAAGGGTGTGCATGTCATTACGGTCAACGACTATCTGGCCAGTCGTGATGCCGAGTGGATGGGTAAGCTTTACCGTTTTCTGGGCCTCAGCGTTGGTTGCATCGTTCATGGTCTTAACGACAAGGAACGACAGGACGCCTACGGCTCTGATATCACCTATGGCACCAACAATGAGTTCGGCTTCGACTATCTGCGCGACAATATGAAGTTTGATCTGGCCGATTATGCTCAGCGTCCGCTTCACTATGCGATCGTCGATGAGGTCGACTCGATCTTGATCGATGAGGCCCGGACTCCGCTGATTATCTCCGGTCCCAGCGAGTCTTCGAGTGACCTTTACTATCGGGTCGATGTGATTATCCCCCGGCTTAAAAAGGGTGAAACCAGTGAAACGCGCGATGGCGCGATCGGGCAGAGCGTCAAACATCATACCGGTGACTATACGGTTGATGAAAAAGCCAAGTCGGCGATGTTGACCGAGGAAGGGGTGCGTAAGGCGGAGAAACTTCTCGCCATCGAGAACCTTTACGACCCGGTCAATATCGAGTTGCTGCACCATGTCAATCAGGCGCTAAAGGCTCACGCCCTGTTCAAACGTGACGTCGACTATGTGGTCAAGGACGGTGAAGTCATGATCGTCGACGAATTCACCGGACGTCTGATGGAGGGACGGCGCTGGAGTGATGGTCTGCACCAGGCGGTTGAGGCCAAGGAAGGGGTCAAGATCGAATCGGAAAATCAGACCCTTGCGACCATTACTTTCCAGAACTATTTCCGCATGTACGAAAAACTGGCGGGTATGACCGGTACGGCGGACACCGAGGCCAAGGAGTTCGGCCAGATTTACAACCTGGAGGTGGTGGTTGTCCCAACCAATCGCCCCATGGCGCGGGTCGATAATCCGGATGTGATCTACAAGACCCAAAAGGAAAAATATCTCGCGGCGATTGAAGATATTATCGATTGTCATAAGCGCGGCCAGCCGGTTTTGGTCGGCACCATCTCGATTGAGGATTCCGAACTGCTGGCGGAGCTGCTGCAGAAGAGAGGGGTGCCGCATAATGTCCTGAATGCCAAACAGCATGGTCGAGAGGCCCTGATTGTTGCTCAGGCCGGGCGCAAGGGTTCCGTCACCCTGGCGACCAATATGGCGGGTCGTGGAACGGATATCGTGCTTGGCGGCAACGCTGAAATGATGGCACGCGCCGAGGCTGCGGGTGTTGATGTTGAGGATCGGGAGTCGGCCTTTGAGGCGGCCCTGGCGAGGCTCCAGGCACA
>JAUXIR010000078.1 GCA_030620915.1 Geopsychrobacter sp.
GCCTTGATTGATGGTGAACGCATCCACCTTGACGACAGGCATGACCTCCAGCGAGGTCGAGCTGATAAAAACCTCGTCGGAGAACATCAGGTCTTGAAGCTTATATTCCCCGGTGACGACCCGTAGGTTCATCTTCTCCTCACACAGCCGCATAATTGTGGCGCGGGTCACACCCTCCAGAATTCCGGTGGAAGCGTCTGGAGTGAAAACCCAATGATCTTTGGTCCAGAAAATATTTGAGGCGGAGCCCTCGCAGATTTGATCCTTGCTATTCAACATGATCACCTCAAAGGCTCCGGACGCCCTGGCTTCGAGCTTTCCCAATAAACTATTCAGGTTACTGATCGATTTAATTTTGGGATTAATTGCTTCCGGCGCATTTCGGCGGGTTTGGGCCACCTGCAAATCGATCCCGGCGGCGTAATAGCCATCTTCGAACCCCTCAAACTCCCGGGCGATAATCAGGCAGGTCAGATCATTCGTCATTGAGCGCTGAAAACCGACTTGCCCCTTGCCCCGCGTTACGGTGATGCGAAAATAGGCGTTCTTCAACTGGTTTTTAGTGCGTAACTCCTGCAGGATCTTTTCCAAATCCTGTTGAGTGAAAGTGATCGGATAACAAAGCGCAGCGGCAGATTGCAGAAGCCTCTTGAAGTGGTGCGGAAATTGATAGATCCGATCGCCGACAGAGCGGAAGCTTTCAAAGATTCCGTCACCGTATAAAAAGCCCTGATCGAAAACCGAAACCATGGCCTCATCGCTCTTTACGAATTTTCCGTTTAAAAAAACATGGCTCATCGTTTATACCGATCGGGAAATGGGGAATCGGACACCGTGAATCATGAGTCGCGTAACGACATCGCATAACCCGAAATACCCGACAATCTGTAGCCAGTATAACATCGATAAAACAACACAAGCAGTGCCCGGCTTAAGCTCAAGCTGAATTCTGCTCGGCTGAAACCAGTCTTTAAGACATCGCACCAATCCCGGCACACTGCTGGCTGCTGCCAAGCACTGCGACCAGATCTCCCGCTGAAAAAACAAAATCGGGCGAGGGATTTGAGCTAAAACATCCCTCACGCAAGACACCCACGATAGAGACACCCATGGTACGGCGGATATCCAGCTCCCGGATACTCCGCCCGACCATCTGACTTTCAGGGCTCAAGCGTTCCCAGCTCAGCTCGAGAAGATCACGCGCATTCTTCAGCAGCTGGATCTCCTGGTGACCCTTGCTCATCTCGCTGGTTGGATGATAGTGGTCACGGCGTAGCGCATCGGTATAGCGCTGAATCACCGGGATCGGCAGCTTTAGATGTAACAGAGCCTGGCGCGCGATCTCGAGCCCGGCTTCCAGTTCAGGTAGAATGACCATGTAGACACCATCATCGTACAGCGTCCGCATCTGCTCGGCGCCTTCGGCCCGCACCACCATATTCAAGGCGGGGTATCGGCGGTGAACCTGTCGGACGATCGACTCGGCTGCGACAATATTCGGCAGAGTGATCAGCAATTGCTGGGCCTCGCCCAGATTCGCCGCGGCAAGGACCACCTCCTGGCTGGCATCCCCATAAATCGCCGGATAGCCGTGTTTTTTGCATTCTTCGAGACGATTATGATTCATCTCAATAATGATAAAGGGGACTTCGACCTGGCCGAGAAGACGCGCAATATGCTGGCCGACCCGGCCACCCCCGGCTATGACAATGTGCCCATGTAATCCTTCGGCCGGCAGATTAACCGTCGCGATAGCCTCTGCTCGCGAATAGCGTGTCTTCAGGCGGTAGAGCGGCACCGTCAAGCCGGAGATCAGAGGGGTCATCAACATACTCAGAATGGTGGCGGAAAGGATGAATGAGTGTTCCTCTCCACTCAGAAACCCGCCTGAGAATCCGACCTGTCCCAGGACGAAAGAGAATTCACCGATCTGGAACATCCCCAACCCCACAGCAAGGGGGACCACATTGCGGTAACCGAAACCTCTGGTGATGAGCGCCAGGATTATCCCCTTGCCGATGGCGATCAGCAGCACAAGCTCCAGCACACCGACCCAGTTGTGGAGTAGAAACACGGGATCGAGCAGCATCCCGACCGAAGTAAAAAAAAGCAGGCTGAACAGGTCACGCAAGGGGATGATGTCGCTTAAGGCCTGATGTCCGTTATCTGATTCGCTCAACACCATCCCGGCCACAAAAGCACCAAGGGCGAAGGAGAGGCCGATCTGATAGGTGGCATAACCAACTCCCAGACCGATAGCGGTAATGGAAAGGACAAAAAGCTCGCGCGAATTCCAGCGCGCAATCCGGGTCAGCAGCCAGGGCAGGATTCGCGATCCGACAAACAACATAAGCGCCAGAAAGCCGATGCCTTTGAGTAACGCCACCCCCAACATCGGCAGGCCGGCGGTCGGATCCGAAACCTCCGGCAGCAGAATCATCAGCGGCACAACGGCCAGATCCTGTACGATCAGAATGCCGACCATCACCCGGCTCGACAGCGTGCCCATCATCCCCTGGTTCATCAGGGTCTTCAGGATCACCATGGTACTCGACAGCGATACCAGCCCGCCGAGCCACAGAGATGCGACCGGCCCCCAGCCGAGATAGAATCCGACCAGATAGCCGAAGCCGATCGTCAGCAGGATCTGCAGCGGCGCCCCGATCAGAGCAATAAATTTGACCGGCCGTAACTCCTTGAGGGAGAATTCAAGCCCGAGCGCAAACAACAGCAGGGCTACGCCGATTTCAGCCAGTTTTTCGATGTCGTGTACATCGGAAACCATGACGCCACCGCTAAAGGGTCCGATCAAGACCCCTGCGAGGATATAGCCAAGAATCAACGGCTGCCGCAATGCGTGCGCCAGCAAACCACCAACTAAGGCTGCGAGAACGATGATAACAATGTCGGCGGCAATCCCCATGGTGTCACTCCAAAAACAAGAATTAAAAGACAGTTTGACAGAATATCATATTCGCCGGTTTCCACAGCTGCCTGAGCTGTCCCCCGCCAAATAAAAAAGCCGGACACAACCAGTGCCCGGCTTTTTGTTCAAATTTAATGTCGTATGACCTTAAGCGCAGCGAAGAACCTTGGACCCATCGGCAAACAGGACCAGCATCTTGCGCGTGCCCGTGAGCTCCTGCACCTGGCCAAGGCCAAAGGTCGGGTGGTTGATCAGGGCGCGTAATTTGAAGGTTCCATCCATCGAGTAGGCGACGGCAGCACTGGCGTTAAATGAAGGTTCCAGCTCTTGCCATTGTTGGCGCTCAACAGCCTGCGGGTCTGCCTTGGTCCGCCGGGTTGCGGGTTTTTTTGCTGCCGCTTTTTTTTTGGGTGCGGCCGGCTTGCGGTATTTATGCGTACCGTTACAGGTATTACACTGAACCTTAACCGGAACATCTTCAACCATGGCAACGATGGTGTGATTGGTTTCCTGACCACATTTAGTACATTTGGACGCAATATAATCACCGGCCGACAACGGGGTACTGCTCATCTGTGGAACTCCCTTTGTGAAAAAAATAGCCAAACATTGCCAAGAGATACCAAGCGGTTCATCGGCTTTCGCAGCGAGTTTGACAGGTACGAAAAAGAAACCCGACCGCACCCTCTATCCCGGAGCCGCACAGCAGGGATCGCACGTGAAGCGGAAGTAGGTGTCAGCCGGATTGTTCCGATATATTAGCCGTTGACCCGCAGAAAAGATAGCGCCAAAGGATTAAAATCGTGAAACATCCGGCAGCCGATAGCGATATTGCCCCTCAAAAAAACATCAGAAATCGTAGGCCAACCCGACTTGAATGGAGGTGGAGTTCCAATTAACCCGGTTAAGTCGTGTCACCTGCCTGGTCCCATCCGCAAAAAAAACAAGGTCATAGCCGGCATCTGTTTGCCAGCGCTGAACGGTGCCGGACAGGCTGAGCGACCACTGGTCACGTAGTAAAAATTCCAGCCCTATCTCATGAACCCAGCCATCTCCATCGGCACCATGTTCAAAACTTACCGGATGTGCAAAGTCTTGACGAAGGTTCCAGTTCGCCTCGGCCGAGAAATCTGCGCGGTGATATTCCGTAAGCCCTTTAAAGATCAGGCGTTCGCCCGTCGAGTATCTCAGCTCAAGGCCCAGCCAGGGACCCCACCACTCGGTGTCATAGCTGCTATCCAGTCCAGCAAAGGGACCCACAGGAGGAACTGGGGGGATATGGCCCGGTGCCAAGATCGTCTGAAAGCCATCCATGAGTTTCAGATTCTGCGCATGATAGGAATAGCCGACCAGAGGGATCAGCGCCAGACGTTCGTTCAGGAAGGAGAATTTCGGACCGACCCCAAACGACAGATCAAGGACATCGCCCTGATCGGCGGCGTTGTTTGAGCGGGAGAACTCCTGAGTTCGATTGTCGCCATCGTAGTCTGAATCCTGATTCTGCCCGGAATAGATGCGTCCGTAACCAATTTGCCCGCGGAGATAGAGTCCGAACCAAGGGTTGTCCTCCATGGCGAGGTTCAGACCGCCACGCAAGCGAAACTGATATGTCTGTACATCATCCCAGGTCAATTCCGACAGAATATTGGGGTTGGTTCCTGCGCTGGTCCCGGCAATGTTCCAATCGAGGTGATCGTTGCGCAGGCCCGCATCAACTGTCAGTTCGGGCGACAGTGAAACCGCCGACATCCCGGCGACAGAGACTCCAGGGGCAAAAATAATCAGGAGCAAAAGTGTCAACAGGGCCTGGGGGGAGAGATTAATCGTCATAGGGTCTTGTCCCGCGCTGCTGAAAGCAGGTCGTGAATAACTTATTACAGCCAAGTCTACACCTATATTCAGAGTGTGTTGGATGAGCAGATCAATTTAGGCGTTTGATTGTTGCTCAACCACGCGACAGATCGCACCGCTGAGCCTGTCCAGGTCCTGCTCATTAATCACATAGGGTGGCATCACATAGACCAGTTTACCGAAGGGACGCACCCAGACGCCCTGTTCGACAAATTGCGCCTGAATCTGCGCCATATCGACCGGCTCCTTCATCTCGACGACGCCGATCGCCCCGAGCACACGTACATCGGCGACCTGCGGCAGTTTACGGCAGGGCGCCAGACCGGCTTCAAGCCCTGCGGCAATGCCTGACACCTGCCCTGACCAGTCAGACTCGAGCAGCAGATCGATACTCGCACTGGCCACCGCACAGGCCAGCGGGTTGCCCATGAAGGTCGGACCATGCATGAAGACCCCCGGTTCGCCCTGAGAGAGTCCCTCGGCGACCCGCGTTGTCGCCAGGGTCGCCGCCAGGGTCATGGTGCCACCGGTCAGCGCCTTGCCGAGACAGAGGATATCGGGCGCAATCCCGGCATGTTCACAGGCGAAGAGTTTGCCGCTACGTCCGAAGCCGGTGGCGATCTCGTCGGCGATCAGCAGCAGCTCATATTGATCACACAGGGCACGCACCTCGCGCAGGTACTGCGGATGATAGAACCGCATTCCGCCGGCGCCCTGGACGATCGGCTCCAGAATAATCGCGGACAGTTCCTGATGATGCTGCTCAACCAGTCGCTGCAGACCGTTGATCTCCTGAGGGTTCCACTCCTCATCGAAGCGACACTGCGGCGCCGCGGCAAACAGATGCTGCTGAAGCAGGCCGGACCAGATCTGGTGCATGCCGGTGTCGGGATCACAGACCGACATGGCACCGAAGGTATCGCCGTGGTAACCATTGCGAATCGTCAACAGGCGATGCTTTTGCGGGCGGCCCTGGCTGTACCAGAACTGAATCGCCATCTTCATCGCCACCTCGACCGCTACAGAACCAGAATCACTGAAAAAAACATGCTGCAGCGCTGCCGGGGTCAGATCGACCAGCTTGCGCCCCAATGCGACCGCTGGCGGATGGGTCAGCCCACCGAACATCACATGCGACATCCGGTCGATCTGCCGGTGCAGGGCCGCGTTCAAACGCGGGTGATTGTAGCCATGAATCGCCGACCACCAGCTGGCCATGCCGTCGATCAACTCGCGACCATCCTCCAACCTGAGTCGCACACCGCTGGCGCTCACCACCGGGAACACCGGCATGGGCTCGGTCATTGAGGTATAGGGGTGCCAGAGATGCCGGCGATCAAAATCGAGCCAGCCTTTTTGGTGATTACTCATCGATGACTCCAGAATTGATTTCAAAAAAGAAGATATTCCCGGTATTTGGCCACAGACGTTCACGACTTGCAAGAGATGGTCGCTTGAATTTGTGATTGAGACCCCGACAAACAAAAGGCCACCCTGTTTTTCGGGTAGCCTTGATCATATTCTTATCTGCTAGCAGCCTGTCGGTCTTGCCATGAACCGGCTGCAAGGTGACGGAACGCTAAAACCTGTTGAGCTGACTCTGCTCAAGGGTTGGAGGACCGACAGATTTTACCCGGGTCTGATCGATCATCTTCCCCGCTGCCAGGGTCAACCAACTGCCAACAAACAACATCAAGATCAGCGGGACAAGCTGCGACCAGAGGGTGCGTTTCAGGTTACGCGATGTCCCGCAATATCTCTTATTCTCCCGGGTTCTGATTTCCATAGTCTGCTCCCCTCATCCTTAGCGGCGCTGAAGAAACCCGATGGGTTTTATCAACTCCTGATCTTCAGAATAGCGCCTAAGGTGATCGGACGACTATGGGGGGAAATCCCTATTTGCCGGTAGCAACTTCCGTATTTAGAGACTCAGGAGGAGCAAGAATCACCACATCCACAGTCAGATGTGCCTTTCTTGCCGGGCAGAAAATTCTTGCCGATCA
>JAUXIR010000027.1 GCA_030620915.1 Geopsychrobacter sp.
CGGCTCAGCTTCGAGCCCCAGCAAAAGCAGGAGAAGCGCCCATGTGTGCAAAAAGGCTACAGCGCAGCGGGCGGCAGCGCCGTTCACCACGCAAACTGAAGCTTCGTGGCTTCAACAATCTAACCAAAACCCTATCGTTTAATATCTACGATGTCGTTTATGCACGCCGCCCCGAAGCGCGCAAAGAATACCTCGAATATATCGATGAAGAGTATAACGCCGACCGCCTGACCCAGGTATTGAGCGAGGTTGCCGACATCATCGGCGCCAACATCCTCAACATCAGCCGTCAGGACTACGACCCGATGGGGGCCAGCGTCACCATCCTGATTGCCGAAGAGCCCATTGAACCGGTTGAACCGCAATCAGAGCAAGTCCTGGCCCACCTCGACCAGAGTCATCTCTGTGTCCACACCTACCCCGAGACCGATTCCCGTTCGGGGCTCTCGACCTTTCGGGTTGACGTCGATATCTCAACCTGTGGCCAGATCAGTCCATTGAAGGCGTTGAACCACCTGATCGAATCCTTCGAGTCAGACATTGTGCTCCTCGACTACAAGGTGCGCGGTTTCACCCGCGACATCCGTGGCATGAAACATTTCATCGACCATCGGATCCATAGTATCCAGCAGTACATTCGCAACAACATTCAGGAACGCTACAATTGCGTCGATATCAACATCCACCAGGAGAATCTGTTTCACACCAAGATGCTGCTGCGTGATTTCGACCTGCGTAACTATCTGTTCGCCACAGCTTATGAAGACTTTTCCGAGGCCGAACGCTTCAGGGTCAAACAGATACTCGAAGAGGAGATGACTGAATTCTTCTACTCACGAAATATCTATTGAAACCGTTCGACGTTCCAGGTTCGATGTTCCATGTTAGACCTCGAAATCCCACCCTTAACCCAGAATGGGACCAAACATGTCGATGCGCTTGAGCCTACTTATTTTCATCCTGCTGCTGAGCGGTTGTGCCGGTCATGCTCCGTTCGGCAACCCCGAATCCCCCTACCGACTTGAGCAGCCCAGGGTCGGCGATCTGTTTCACCTGCCGACCGGTCATAAAATTGATCCGGCAGAGATGCTTGAATCGATCGGGGATACACGGGTTGTCTTTGTTGGCGAGACCCATGACAACCCCGCTTCACACCGGTTGCAAGTCGATATCCTGCAAGGGCTCCAGCAGAAGAATTCGGGCAAGCTGGCCCTGGCGATGGAAATGTTCATCCCCGAACAACAGGCGGTGCTTGATCGTTGGAGTGCAGGCGAGCTTGAAGAGAAAGATTTCTTGCGCGAGGTCGGCTGGTTTAAAAACTGGCAGATGAACTTTGCCCTCTATCGGCCGTTGCTCAGGTTTTGCAAAGAGAATCAGATCCCGGTGATCGCGCTCAATGCGCCAAAGACATTGGTGCGTAAGGTCGGACGAACCCCGCTGGCCGAATTACCGGAAGAGATGCGCGCCCAGCTCCCTGAACTCGACTTTCATGACCCCTATCAGCGAGCGATGGCGGAAAGTATTTACAGCGGACACAGCATGGGCAAGGCGATGAGTGACGGATTCATCCGCGTGCAGACCCTGTGGGATGAAACCATGGCCCAGAACCTGGCGGATTACCTGCAAAGCCCTGAAGGTAAAGGACGGCAGGTCATGGTGGTTGCGGGGGGGAACCATGTCCGTTACGGCTTCGGCATCCCGCGTCGCCTGCATCGACGCCTGCCGGTCTCCTACCTGCTGATCGGTTCACGTGAAATTGAAATTCCCCGGGAGCGCGAAACACAATTGATGGATGTCAAGCTGCCGTTGTTCCCCATGCGCGCCTGGGACTATCTGAAACTGACCAGCTATGAAAAGGTCAGCAGCGGAGTCAAACTCGGAATTGCCATCGAGGACGATCCACAGGGAGTGAAGGTCAAGATGGTGATGCCCGGCTCCAGCGCCGAAAAAGCCGGGATCGAAAATGGCGACCTGCTGCTGCAAGCGGATGAGACAAGGCTGCATGATCGCTTTGACCTGCTCTATCTGCTGATGAACATGCAGAGCGGCGAGCAAATCCAACTCAGCCTGCAGCGTGGCGAGGAGATACTGCTCCTGCCCGTGAATTTTTAAGCTTAAACACAGATAAAAAAAGGCGACCCCTGCTTTAAGGTCGCCTTTTTCATATCAACTTCATACTCGAAGGGCTCAGCGTAAAAACTACGCCTTCCTGGCACTGCCGAGCACGGCTTCATTCTTGTGCTTGATCAGTTCAACCAATTCACTTCGGGCAGCGCCGAGATACTTGCGTGGATCAAATTCAGTCGGATTGTTAGCGAGAAACTCACGAACCTTGCCGGTCATGGCCAAGCGCCCGTCGGAATCGATGTTGATTTTACAGACCGCACTCTTGGCCGCACGCCGCAGTTGATCCTCGGAAACACCGACAGCCCCCTCCAGCTTCCCGCCATATCGATTAATCAGATCGACATAGGCCGGCACAACACTGCTGGCGCCATGCAGAACGATGGGGAAGCCGGGGATCCGTTTTTCAATCTCTTCAAGGATATCGAAGCGTAAGGGGGGAGCCGACTCCCCTTCCTTCAGCTTAAACTTGAAGGCTCCATGGCTGGTCCCGATCGAAATCGCCAGGGAATCGACACCCGTTTTCTCAACGAAATCTTCAACCTCGTCAGGCTGGGTATAGGTCGACTTCTCGGCGACAACCTCGTCCTCGATCCCGGCCAGCACGCCGAGTTCGCCTTCGACCGTCACATCATGCCGGTGGGCGTACTCAACAACCTGGCGGGTTAAGGCCACATTCTCGGCGTAAGGCAGATGCGAACCATCGATCATGACCGAAGAGAATCCTGAGTCGATGCATGATTTGCACAACTCGAAGGAATCGCCGTGATCGAGGTGCAGCACAATCGGCAGGTCCGCCCCCAGCTCGCGGGCCATCTCAACCGCGCCCATCGCCATGTACCTGAGCATGGTTTCATTGGCATAGTTGCGCGCCCCCTTGCTGACTTGGATAATGACCGGCGAACGGGTTTCGGCACAGGCAATAATTATCGCCTGCAACTGTTCAAGGTTATTGAAATTATAAGCGGGAATGGCGTAGCCTCCGGCAACAGCATGACGGAATAGTTCACGCGTATTGACTAATCCCAGATCCTTGTAACTGACAGCCTTACTCATCTGTTTTCGCTCCTATGACTCGGTCAATAATCAACCCAGAATGTTTAGATAAACTCCTCGACTCAGCAAATATTCATATCAGTTGATTCTGGGGTTGTCCAGTTTTGACCTGCAAATATTATTCATCCAACTCCCCGTCGACATAAAGAGCGGCAGAGCGGTATTGCGTCACCCTGCTATTTCGATTAGTATACCGGCGGCTTCACCGCCAGAAACAATGTGGAACCAAAGAGGAAACCAACTTTTCAACACCTCCACCTGTGCCCTCAGGCACTGTCACAGGAAAGGGCCCTGTCACATGGCTGCTGAAAAAGACGATAAGTATTTCAAGGACTGGAAACAACGCGAAGAACTCGCCGAAGCGATGATCCCTTCAATCGGACGGCTCTATCGTGACCGCGAAGTGATCTGCACCATCTTTGACCGCCCACTGGTGCGCCAATCGACAATCGAGATCCTGAGAGCCCATCGTTTTGCCCGCCAGATCATCGACAAAGAGCTCTGGGTGACCGACACCTTCCCGATCCTGCAGGCACTGGAAAAGCTCGACCTGGCTCCAGGACGGATCGATCTGGCCAAACTGGCGATTGCCATTCAGGAACAGCAGATCACCGACATCGACGCCTTTGTTGCAGAACAGTTGGCGCCCCTCAACACCGGAAAATCGCAACAATTGAGTGAGCCACGCGACGTGGTGCTCTACGGCTTTGGCCGGATCGGCCGCCTGGTGGCACGGATCCTGATCGATCAGGCTGGCGGTGGCAACAAGCTGCGCCTGCGAGCCGCCGTGGTCCGCAAAGGGAGCGATGACGATCTGATGAGACGCGCCAGTTTGCTGCGGCGCGATTCGGTGCATGGACATTTTGAGGGGACGATCAGGGTCGATGAAGAAGAGAACGCGATCATTGCCAACGGCAATATGATCCGGATTATATACGCCGACGCTCCCGACCAGATCGATTACACTCAATACGACATCAATAACGCCATTGTCATCGACAATACCGGCATCTGGCGTGACCGTGAAGGCCTGGGCCGACATCTGAAATCGAAGGGTGTCTCTCAGGTCATGCTGACCGCTCCGGGCAAGGGTGATATCCCGAACATTGTCTATGGGGTGAACCATGATGACATCAAGACCGGTGAACAAATCTTCTCGGCGGCCAGTTGCACAACCAATGCGATTGTGCCGGTCCTCAAGGCGATCAACGATCGGTTCGGCATCGTCAACGGTCACGTCGAAACCTGCCACAGCTACACCAACGATCAAAACCTGATCGACAACTATCACAGCAAAAATCGCCGCGGCCGCAGTGCACCGCTGAATATGGTCATCACCGAAACAGGTGCGGCAAAAGCGGTGGGCAAGGTCTTGCCGGAACTGGCCGGAAAATTGACCGGCAACGCGATCCGCGTGCCGACGCCGAATGTTTCACTGGCGATTCTCAATCTGAGCCTCGACAAGGGAACCAGCATTGAAGAGATCAATACCTACCTGCGCGACATCTCACTGAACTCACCGCTGCAGGAGCAGATCGACTTCACCAATTCACCGGACGCAGTTTCGTCCGACATGGTCGGCTCACGCTATGCCGGCGTGGTTGATTCGCTGGCCACGATCGTCGATGGCAACCGCTGCGTACTTTATGTCTGGTACGATAATGAGTATGGCTACAGCTATCAGGTCGTCCGTTTTGTCGAGGAGATCTCGGGCCTCAAGCTCAAGAAATTCCCGCAGTAAAAAACCTTTGTCCCCCTGCTCGCAGGGGGACAAAGGTTTGCCGATAAATGGCAATAAAAAAGGCGATTCCCGTAAAAGGAATCGCCTTTTTATTAAACGCTAGTGCTGTTGCTCAAGAGAATCGACGCATGGCGCGCTGCTTCTTACGCAGACGACGCTGGGCTTCCTTCTCCTTGCGCTTACGCTTGATACTCGGCTTCTCGTAGAACTTCCGCTGCTTCATCTCACGGAAAAGTCCCTCTTGCTGAAGCTTACGTTTAAAGACCTTGAGCGCCTTTTCAACGTTGCCATCAATGACTGTAATTTCCACGGAATAATCACCTCGCTTTCACACCATATTTTACGGCGCGAACCGCAAGAGCGCACTATATATCGAGACACCGGTAGCAAGTCAAGATTTTTCTAGCTTTTTCCGCCCCGATCTCTTGCGAATATCGACCCTGATCCCCCCGTTGGAGAATGACCAGAGTCGTTGACAGCCAATCTGAACTTCACGCTCGAATTTGCGGTGCGCCGAAATCCAACCGATTGTCCAATCCTTAAAAGAGCCACGGCAAAGCCGACCAAAATCGGCATAAACCGGGCGCAAGCGCTCAACATCACCCAATCGCTCCCCGTAGGGTGGATTCATGACCAATATGCCTTCAGCGGAAGGAGCCTGTAGATCTTCCATCAGCCCTTCTTCAAATTGAATTCGCGCCTCAACCGCAGCAGCGCAGGCATTCTTGCGGGCGGCCGCAACGGCAAGCGGATTGCGATCAACCGCCAGAATCGCGGCTGAGTTTTCTGCCTTCGCCCCCGCCTCCTGCAGACAGAGGGTCCAGACGTTCGGGCGGTAATGCGGCCAGTCCATAAACGAGAATTTACGCAGACGGCCCGGTGCGGTCCCTGCGGCGATCAACGCAGCCTCAATGGCAAAGGTGCCGGAACCGGTCATCGCATCGATCAGAACCTGCGATCCATCATAGCCAAGCTTAAGCAGAATTACCGCAGCCAGATTTTCACGCAGGGGCGCGGCAACCATCGCCTTGCGATAACCTCGGCGGTGAAGCAACTCCCCGGAGCTGTCGATCGAAACCATGCAGATATCATTTTCGATGCGGATGAAAATCAGCTGTTCGGTCACGGAATCGGCACGACTGCCCCCCAGAGCTTTCCCCAACGCAGTGAGAACCGTTTCGGCAATCCGCCCACTATGGGTCAGCCTCGAGGTCTGGCAACTGACACGCACTCCACAAGTCTGTCCCGGACGAATAAAACGCCCCCAGGGGAGTTTCACGAGCTGCTTATAGAGCGTGGGAAAATCCCGGCACTTGAATTCTCCGATCCGCACCAGCACCCGCGACGCCACACGGCTCCAAAGGTTGGCACGATAGAGGTCACGTGCAATCGCCTCAAACACCACGCCGCCGGCTTGGGCTTTCGCCTCAATCCCCAGGCTAGCCAGTTCGGTAGCGCAAAGTCCTTCGGCCCCCGGTGGGGTCACGGCAAAACAATCAAATTTAGGTTGAGCCATATCTGAATCCTCACTTGCGGCGGGACCATAGCATGTCCGTCACCATCACCACCAGTCCCACCGGTCCCGGTTTTTTTAACTATATAAAATAACCGTTATACCCCGTGCCGGTTTTTCTGTATAATGCCCCATTCATTTGAATCAACAGGAGGCAACACCCATGTCGCGCACACTTCTGCTTATGGCTCTCTCATTCATGCTACTCCTGCCGGGGCTTGCCACGGCCCGCTGGATTGACGATATTGTCAAAATGGACGTTGAAGCGACCGGACCAGTCGACTTCAGTCATTACAACCATCTCGATGCACTGGGTAAGAAATGTACCCTCTGTCACAACAGGGTATTCAATATTGTCCGCAGCAAAAACCCTGAATTCAGCATGGATGATATGCGCAAGGGCAAGGCCTGTGGTGCCTGCCACAACGGCAACAAGGCCTTTGCGGTGGACGATGATTGCAGCTCCTGCCATCCAACCCGCGACATCGCTTTCAAAACTGAAGTCGGCGGCGCCATATTCCCACACAGTGTTCACACCGAAATGTATGGCTGCGGTGACTGCCATACCGGCATCTTTATCCCTGACCATCAGAAGAGCACGCGTTACAGCATGGGTCAGATGAACGAAGGAGAATCCTGTGGCGCCTGCCATGATGGCGACACGGCTTTCTCCGTCAAGGAGAGTTGCACCAGCTGTCACCCGACCCGCGATATCACCTTCAAAGTTGAAGATGGCGATGCCATGTTCCCGCACAGCGTTCACACTGAAATGTATGGCTGCGGTGACTGTCACACCGGGATTTTTATCCCCGACCACCAGCAGAGCACACGCTACAGCATGGATGAAATGAGTGAAGGCGAATCCTGTGGCGCCTGTCACGATGGCGACACGGCCTTCAGCGTCGAAGAGGACTGCGAAAGCTGCCACGACATGTAAAGAGATCTCGGCGTTTTTTGCCATTCAGTCAAAGGGAGGGGGACCATGTGTCCCCCCTCTTTTTTCGAAAGTGTATCCGCCTAAATGATTTACCAGCGCTACTTTAAATCCGGCCAAAAGGTACAGCTACGCGCCAAACAACCGCCCCCTCCCGAGGGGCGCAACGGACTGCTCAGCGCCAGTCTTGATGGCGGCACAGCCAACCACTTCGACCTGACCCTCCCTTACGGACCAAACGCGGTTGCGCAGTACCCCTTCAGTGAAAACATGCCCTTTGAACTCAGTGCTGATGCGCTGGGCCTCGGTATCAAGGTCACGGTGGTCTACCAGAAACCTCTGGCTGCCAATCGCATCAGAGTCCTGGTTCTGCCTGATCTGCAGATGTTTCAACGTCGGACCCAACCGCGCCTCGACTGCACAATCGGTGTCCGCTTCACCCGCGGAAAAGATTCCTTGCTCAAGATGCGGGAGACTTGGGAAAAGAACGCCTCGATCCTGACAAATACCAGACAGCCGGTCCCGCTGCAAGGGTTCAACCCCTGCCAGCTGAATCTCAGCGTTGGCGGTATCCGTTTTTCGCTCCAGGGCCCAGCAGAAGCCGCCGAGATCTGCCTGATGCTCCTCGATCTCGGAGATTCCAAGGCTCCAATCTGCGCGCTGGCCGAAATCATCTGGACGGTTGAAAAAAACGCAGAAGGCACGGTACACGCCGGTATGCAGTTTATTGACATAATGGGGCAGGATCAGAAGCGGATTGAACGCTTCATACGGGACCAGACCTGAACCAATTCTGCTTGTCTCAGTCACCAGATTCAGGGTATAAATCAAAGACACAGGTATCCCGTTCCGGGCATTGTTTCAACAGGCGAGCTCCCCTAATCGGACGCACTATTTTTGATGATGCAAATCTCTGAAACAGAAGCTTTCCGGGCCTGTCGTGTCCTGTTTGGCAGTGATCTCACCCTGAATCGCGGGTTCCTGCAATACCTCCAACCCTCCGGTGCTCATTCGGCTTTTCGTAAACAGGCCAAAACAACCCACCCTGACAGCAGCCCGGGAATCACACAGGAATACCACTGCCGGGTTCGGCTTTTTCAAGATCTGAATCAGGCTCATCAATTGGTTCAGAACTATCTGCGGCAACGGGATCTTATCTCCGCCCGCTCCCGCAGAAGTACAGCAACCAGGAACCCAAAACCGACCAAGCCCCCAAAACCGACCAGGCCTGCTTCACGCCATACCCAGGCCAGAACGGAACAGGGCCCACTTCCGACCCGCCCGCTGCAGTTCGGACTTTATCTCTACTATCGTGGGTTGATCCCGTTCAACTCCTTGCTCGCTGCCCTGGCCTGGCAGCGCAGGCAACGCCCAACCATAGGACAGGTTGCTCAACGCTGGGGCTGGATCAAAGAACAGGACATTAGACAGATCCTGGCCTGCCGCAAACTTGGTCGCTTCGGTGAACGTGCCGAACACCTCGGCTTGCTCAGTTCACTACAGGTCCGTGCCATCCTGCTGCACCAACGCACCCGGCAAGGCAAGCTGGGCAGTTATTTTGTTGAACAAGGATTTTTGAGTACCGAAGAGGTTAATCGCCTGCTGGGGGATCTGTCAGAACACAACCTGAAGTACCGTCACGGATATTCACACCATTTTTATTACCATCACTAATCCCAAACCATATCAGCTTAAACCGAGAGGATAAAACACATGGGGCTTCTTGCGCCTTCTGCAGGCATCTGCCACTTTGAAGTTATCGGCACCCTGCCGCACGACCAGATTTTCCAACTCCTGACTGAACGACTGCATAACGAGCGTTTTCTTTCGATCGAAAACTCGGCGGATGAATACAGCTGCGGCTGGGTTGAGCTGGACGACCATGATGCGACCGAGTTCAGTGAGGAGCGGCGCCTGCGGCGCGAGCAATTGGTCTGCTTCGCCTTGCGTGAGGATCGGCGTAAAATCCCGGCCGCACTGCTAAAGCGGGAAATCGCCCGGATCAGTGGTGACTTTCTCTCCGCACCCCCGACCTTCAACCGGGTTCCGAAACAGGAGCGCGAAACCATCCGCGATCAGGCCAGTAGCCTGCTCTTCAGCCGCACCCTGCCGGTGCCCGCAGTCTCTGATGTTGTCTGGGATATTGACAGCGGCCTGCTGCGCTTTACCTCCCTAAGCCAGAAACGGATCGACAGCTTTCAGGGGCTATTCCACCAGAGCTTTCCCGAATTGCGCCTGCGCCTGCTGACACCTCTGGCCCGTGCGAAAAAGGTCACAACCGAAGCACAACAACAACGCTTGGATGACCTGAATCAGGCCAACAGCGATGCCGCCCTCGAAGAGATCGAGGCAAATCGCTGGATGGGGGAAGATTTTTTACAGTGGCTGCTCTATCGCAGCCTTAATTCCGACTCCGGCTATGCGGTCTGCACTGAAGGCCCGTTGCTCAAGGATCAGCCATTTACGGCATGGCTGGACAATCGCCTGCTGCTGCTGGGAAGCGGGCAGGAAGGTGAACAGAAAATTTCGGTGGCCGGACCGCAAGACCGTTTCGCGGAGGTCTGTGCCGCACTACGCAGCGGTAAGCGGATTGCGGAAGCAACCCTGCATCTGAGCCTTGGCGAAGAACAGAACTGGAAATTAACCCTGAAGGGGGAACGTTTCAGTTTCGCCGGTTTTCGCACCCCGATGACCAAACCCGAAAGCGACCCGGAAGATGATCCGGCGATTGAAGCAGAAGCCGCCTTCTACACCAAGCTTGGCACCATCGAAGAGGGCGAACAGCTCTTCGCCAGCCTGCTGAAGGCCTTTCTTGAGCGACGCCTGAACGACAGTTGGGCTGCCGAAGAAACCAGCATGAGGAGCTGGTTCAGTGAGAGCTAGGGGTACGAGTGTCCCGTCCGGGATACTCAGGTAGAAGAG
>JAUXIR010000190.1 GCA_030620915.1 Geopsychrobacter sp.
ACTGAAGCGCCGCCGGCAAAAGACTGAATATCGACCCCAAAGTAGCGCAGCATCCGCTCACTGTGATCACGCGAGAGGTGGGGCTCGAACACCCGGGTCTCGCCTTCGACCTGCATCCCGGCCAGCAGTACCGCAGATTTCACCTGGGCACTGGCAACCGGTGAGCGATATTCGCCTGCGCGCAACATTCCACCCTGGATCGCCAAGGGTGCCTTGGTCCCGTTTTCGCGACCGGTTATCTGCGCGCCCATCCCCACCAACGGCTTAATGACCCGTGCCATCGGCCGCCGCCGCAGATACTTGTCGCCACTCAATACCGAGAAAAACGGTTGGGCCGCCAAGATTCCACTCATCAGGCGCATGGTCGTGCCGGAATTACCGCAATCGATCACATCGCCCGGCTCCTGCAGGCCACGAATACCTCGGCCCTCAATCAGCAATTCTTCGCCACGCTCCTCAACCCGCACACCCATCTGTCGAAAAGCGGCCAGGGTCGACAGGCAATCTTCGCCACGCAGAAGACCGCGGACCAGACTGGTGCCTTCGGCCAGAGAAGCAAACATGATGGCACGGTGAGATATTGACTTGTCGCCGGGAACGACAATCTCACCCTTCAGCCCCTGACTCGGGGCAATCGTTCTCTCTTCTGATTGATGCATAGAGATTATCTTTCTTTTTTATCGACTGGATTCAGTCATCAAAGGATGGCGTCACGCAACTGCTTGGAGCGTGTGAAAAATTCTAAAAGACGATCGAGGTCGCCCTTACGCACATCTTCCTTGAGTTCGGAAAAAAAGGTTTCAAACTGCTCCATCATTTCAAGCAGCGCACTTTGATTTGTCAGGGCGATATCGCGCCACATCGTCGGATCAGAGGATGCAATCCGGGTAAAATCGCGAAAGCCACCGGCGGAGTATTCAAGAATATTTTCTTCGTAATGGTCGTAGGAACCGACCGCGTTGACCAGTGAATAAGCAACCATATGCGGCAGATGACTGATCGCAGCCAGGACCCGGTCATGCTTTTCAACCGGCATGCAGACCACCTCACTGCCGGCGGCTTGCCACATCGCGGTAACGGCTTCAAGCGCCTGCGCGTCGGTCTGCGCATGGGGGGTCAGAATACAACGCTTGCCGTGATAAAGACTGGCAAAGGCCGCTTCGGCGCCGCTATTTTCAGTGCCGGCAATCGGATGCCCGGCAACAAAATGGACCCCTTCGGGCACCAATGGAACAATCGCGCGCAATACCTCGCCCTTGACGCTGCCACCATCGGTCAGGATTGCTCCCGGCTTAAGTGCCGGCGCAATTTCTGCGACCATCCTGGCGAGGGTCCGCACCGGAGTCGCTAAAAAGACAATGTCGGCACCCTCAACCGCCTTTTGCGGATCACGCTCGTAACGATCGATGATCCCCAGCCTAAGGGCCGCTTCCAGGTTCGGCTTGCCGCGACCGCAGCCGATCACCTCACCGACAAAGCCGGACTCCTTAAGCGCCAGGGCCAGTGAACCGCCAATCAGTCCGACACCGATCACCGTCATCCGCTCGACGCGAAAGGCGCTCATTCCTTGCCTCCAGGACCGGCGATCGGGTAGGAACCGAGAATTTTCAGAAAATGACAATAGGTCCGTAGCTCTTCAATCGCCGATGCAATCGGTTCGTCCTCCACATGTCCAACCAGATCGAGAAAGAAAATATACTCCCAAGCCTTCTGCTTCATCGGCCGACTTTCAATTTTGACCAGGTTGATATCGCGCTTGCTGAAGGGCTCAAGCATGCGATAGAGGATGCCCGGCTCATCCCGCACACTGAACATGATCGAGGTCTTGTCACGCCCGCTCGGCTCTGGAGACTTACGGCCAATCACCAGAAAGCGGGTGAAGTTATTAGGATTATCCTCTATCTTCCCCTTCACCACCTGCAGACCGTACTGACGTGCAGCAGCCTGACTGGCGACAGCGGCCACCGATTCATCCTCGGCCGCCATCTGCGCAGCAGCGGCGGTACTGGCCAGGTCCATCTGCGGGGTATCCGGTAGATTCTCATCCAGCCAGTGGCGGCATTGGGCCAGGGCCTGGGGATGAGAGACAACCTTGCCAACCTGCTCCAGCTTGCCGGTTTTCGAGAGCAGATCGTGAGAGATCTCCAGCAGGATTTCGGCGATGACCTGCAACTCCGAACTGATAAACATATCGAGGGTATGATTCACGACCCCTTCGGTCGAATTTTCGACCGGCACCACGCCATAATGTGCCCGGCCACGCTCAACCTCTTCGAAGACCGAAGGGATACTCTTCTGCGCGACCAACTGGGCCGACAGGCCGAACTGCTCCATGGCCGCCACATGGGTAAAGGTCGATTGCGGGCCTAAAAAAGCGACCTTCATCGGCAGTTCAAGCGACAAGGAGGCACTGATGATTTCGCGAAAGACGCGACAGACCGATTCGTTGGGAAAGGGGCCTTTATTCCCAGCCTGCAAGCGTTCAAAAATGGCGCGCTCACGACTCGGCACATAAAATTCACGGCTCTCACCGGCCTTGGTCTTGCCAACCTCAAGCACCACCTGCGCCCGATTATTGAGCAGATCGAGAATCTGATCATCAATTTGATCGATCTTGTTCCTGAGTTTCTTTAAATCCGGACTCGACATACAACGCCCCTGACCAAGTGCAGAATATCTCTAAAAAAATTTAACCCCCGCCGCTTTGCGGGTCAGAAAATGTAGCTTATTCGCGATCAAAATGCAAACAACCTAGGGCAGCTTTTCAACCCGATCTCCAGCAAATCGAGCCCTTGACCAGGGCCGTCCAGACCGCTAGACTGCTGCGATCATAATCCAATAAAGACAACATTTTCTTATGCCACGAGGTTGCCGATGTCGAATATCGCTACGAAGGTTAAAGACTGTATTGAAAAATCGTCATGGATCCGCCGCATGTTTGAAGAAGGTGCGGCGTTAAGAGAGCAATACGGAGATGACAAGGTTTTCGACTTCACCCTCGGCAACCCGACCATGGAACCACCGGCGGAATTGAAGCGGGAGTTAAAACGACTGGCCGACTCACCGATTCCAGGCATGCACCGCTATATGAACAATGCAGGCTACGAGGAGACCCGGGCCGCGGTGGCTGAGGTGATCGCAGAAACCTGCAGCCGGCCGGTCAAGGCGGAACATGTGGTCATGTCATGCGGGGCGGGTGCGGCGATGAACATCACCCTTAAAACCATCCTGAACCCCGGCGACGAGGTGATTATCCTCACCCCCTTCTTTGTCGAATACAAATTTTATATCGACAACCAGGGCGGCGTGCCGGTTGCCGTAGCGACGGGGGAAGACTTCCAGCCGGATCTGGCGGCGATCGAGACCGCCATCACCGCAAAGACCCGGGCGATCATCATCAACTCACCGAACAACCCAACCGGGGTCATCTATCCGAAGTCGACCCTTATGGAACTCGGTGCGCTGCTGAAGCGCAAAGAGAGACAGACGGGTCGAGCGCTGACCGTCATTTCTGATGAGCCTTATGCGCGAATCTGCTTTGAAGGGAGCGTCGCCAACATCTTCGACTGCGTAGAGAACTCGGTCATCGTCACCTCCCACTCCAAGGACCTGGCCCTGCCGGGCGAGCGGATCGGTTACCTGGCGGCCAACCCGTCCATGCCCGAGGTTGAACTGTTCATACAAGGCGCCATCTTCTGCAATCGGGTGCTCGGCTTCGTCAACGCGCCGGCGCTGATGCAGCGCCTGGTCACCGGCCTGCAGCGCTGCAGCGTCGATATCGAGCAATACCGCAAGAAACGTGATCGCCTCTACGCTCACCTGACCGGCTTGGGTTTTAAAATGGTCAAACCCGGCGGAGGCTTCTACCTCTTCCCTCAGTCTCCGCTGGAGGATGAGATGGAATTTATCCGCATCGCCCAGAAATACCTGATCTTGCTCGTCCCCGGTTCCGGATTCGGCGCGCCAGGTTACTTTCGAATTGCCTATTGTGTCGAAGATGACATGATCGAACGCAGCCTCGAGGCCTGGGGAAAACTGGCAGCAGAGATCGGTCTTAAATAGCTCCAAAACACTCCTGCTAGGCAATAGGCCCATAGTATAGAACTATGGGCCTATTGCTTTGAACCTTGTAACTTCAAGTTCAGACGTTATATTTAAAGCAGGCTTGATGCCTTGCTGTCAGCCCCATGTCCACAGAGTTCGAAGGTACGCCATGATCCCAGTCGCACAACATCTTCCCCAAGCCTATTTAAGGCCCCTGACCTCCGAGCTGCCGCAGGCGGAACCGCTCGGCACTCCCCAGCCACAAATGAATAGCGACACTGATCGGGTGATTGAGGCCGAGTGGCGACCGGTCTCCGGGGCACCCGTCAGGCCCGCCGATGTTTACCGGGCCAACTCAGCAGATCTTACGCAAGAGACATCAAGCGCGACCGAAAACCAGCCCCCCTCGCTGGTAGCCGCACGCTATCGGCAGATGACCCCCCAGCCC
>JAUXIR010000274.1 GCA_030620915.1 Geopsychrobacter sp.
ACGAGTTCGCCTTCTATAAAGAGATGTGCATGCACTGCAACGAGCCCGCATGCGCCTCGGTCTGTCCGGTCGGTGCCTTCGAAAAGACCGCCGAAGGACCGGTGATCTACAAGGCCGATCGCTGCATCGGTTGTCGCTTCTGCATGATCGCCTGCCCCTTCGGCGTGCCCAAGTACGAGTGGAGCAAAGGGCTGCCGCTGGTGAAGAAATGCACCGGTTGCTACAGCCGGCTCAAGGAAGGCATGAAACCGGCCTGTGCCACCACCTGCCCGACGGCGATCAGTTACGGTCCGCGCGACGAGATGATCAAGCTGGCCGAGCAACGTCTGGCCCGCTACCCGGATCGTTATATCAACAAGGTCTACGGCAAGGAGGAGGCCGGCGGGACCAGCGTCATCTACCTGACCTCGATCCCCTTCGACGAACTCGGTTTCAAGCAGGTCACCCTGCGTCCGCTACCGGAGTACACCTCGAAGGCATTGCGTTGGGTGCCGGGGATTTTCCTTTCGGTGGGTGGCGGTCTCTCCGCCCTCTCCTGGATTACCCACCGCAGAGAGCGTCTGAAGAAGGAGCAGGAAGCCAAGCAGGCTGAAGAGCTTTCCGCCGAGTCGAAGGAGGAGCAAGAATGAGCGCTGCAGGCAAAATTGTTGACGAAGTCAAAGGCTTCCACTGGTTCATCAAGTTCATGATGCTGCTGGTTGCAACCGGCGTGGTCGCTTCCATGCTGCGCTTTATCTACGGCCTCGGGGCCACCACCAACCTGAGCGACACCTACCCCTGGGGTCTGTGGATCTCCTTCGACGTGGTCACCGCCGTGCCGCTGGCCGCCGGGGCCTTTACCCTGGGCGCCATCGTCCACTGCTTCCATATCAAGAAGCTTGAGCCGCTGGTTCGCCCGGCGATCGTCACCGGTTTTCTGGGTTACTCGCTGGTCACCATCGGTCTGGTCCTCGATCTCGGCCAACCGCAGCGCGGTTGGCACGTGCTGCGTTACTGGAACCTGGATTCACCGATGTTCGAGGTCTCGATGTGCGTCATGGCCTACACCACGGTGCTGTTTCTCGAGTTTTTGTCGCCGGTCGCCGAAAGGTTCGGCTGGCATGTTCCGCTGCGGGTGCTGCGCTGGCTGGAGATGCCGCTGGTGATCGCCGCCGCGGCGATCTCGACCCTGCACCAGTCGACGCTGGGAACCTTCTTTTTGATCGCCGTCGACAAGCTGCATAACCTCTGGTACAACCCGCTGCTGCCGCTCTTGTTCTGGCTCAGCGCAATCTGTTGCGGCATGTGTATCATCATTATCGAAGCCACCTCCTGTCACAAATGGATGGGCCAACCGAACGAAGGCACCCTGCTGCGCTCTCTGGCGAAGATTCTGCCCTGGATCCTCGGGGCCTATATCAGTGTTCGTCTCTATAGTTTGCTGGCGCTGGCGGACGGTCCGTTCTTCGACCAACCGGTGCTGACCCTGCTGTTCATTCTCGAACTCGGCTTCGGCTTTATCCTGCCGTTCTTCATGTTCACCCAGAAATCGGTGCGCAACGATGATCGTCGCCGGGTGATCGCCGCCTGTCTGGTGGTTTTCGGACTGGTGCTGAACCGCTTCAACGTCTCGATGTTCGGCATGATGGATCCGAATCAGATCTATTATCCTTCTGTGATCGAGTCGCTGGTCACCATCGGCATTATCGCCGGACACGTGCTGTTCTTCGTGCTGATCGCCCGCTACTTTCCGATCTTTGAACATCACCCGGAGACGGTCGATTACTCGATCCCCGATTCCTTCCACAAAATCGATACCTGCAAGCAGTCGGAGAGCGAAACCCTGCCGCAGGGGAAGGTGGTCCGGAGCTAATTCGAACCCGCTGTAGTTGTTTATGCTGTAGCGTCGGGCCTCTTTTGCCGGTTGCGTGGCCCGACGTCTCTGGAGAGCAAGAAATGAAAACGCCATCCGAACATCAAATAATCCGTGTCGTGCAGGGACGTGGAGAAAGCGCCGTCCGCCAGGTGGTCGAAGAGTACCCCTTAAGCTTGCGGGTCAACGGTCGCGACCTGGCCACCCTGGTCTGTTCGCCGCACCAGCTCAACTTTCTGCTCGCCGGTTTTTTCCGCCTGCAGGGTTTTGTCGATTCCCTCGACGACATCCTTTCGCTGGGCGTCTGTCAGGATTTCGGCCTGGCCGAACTGCGCATCCGCGGCCAGTTGCCGGAACGCCTGCTGCCGACCCTGACCTCCGGCTGCGGCACGGGGATCGCCTACAATCTGCCGCAGACCCTGCTCGACAGCTCGCTGGAGCGCTCGCGCAACTATACCAGCGACAGTCTGTTCCGCCTGATGAAGGAACTGAATCAAAGAACCGAACAGTACCGCAGCCACGGTGGCATCCATTCGGCGGCGGTCGGTGATGCCGACGGCCTGCAGCTCTATGCCGAGGATATCGGTCGCCACAACACCCTCGACCGCCTGGCCGGGGAGGCCTGGTTCAAGCAGATCGATCTGCAGGACAAGATGCTGGTCAGCTCGGGACGGGTTTCGACCGAGATGGTCGCCAAGGCGGCGCGGCTCGGTATCGGCCTGATCGCCTCACGCACCTCGCCGACCGACAAGGCGATTGCGCTCTGCCGGCAGGCCGGGATCACCCTGGTCGGCTACCTGCGTGGTGAGACTATGGAGGTCTACAGCCATCCCGGGCAGCTCCAGCTGTCGAATGGCGAACAGAAGATTGAGGGGGTGACCGGGGTGATTCTCGCCGGAGGCGAAAGCCGCCGGATGGGCAGCGACAAGTCGTTGCTGCCGATTCATGGCGCGCGCTTTATCGACCATGTCTATGCCCGGATGAGCGCCCTGTTCGACGAGGTGGTGATCGTCACCAACTCTCCGGATCTTTACCGGGAAATCGACTGCCGCAAGGTGCCGGACATCTACTCTGCGCAGGGCTCATTGGCCGGAATTCATTCCGGCCTGGCCCATGCCAAACAGCAGAAGATCTTCGTCGTCGGCTGCGATATGCCCTTTATCTCAGCGGCACTGATCCGGAAAATCTGCTCCCATGCCGGTGAGGGCGATCTGGTCATTCCGCACAGCAGCAATGGGCACGAGCCGCTGCATGCCCTCTACAACAAGAGCTGTCTGGCGGCGATGGAAAGGATTCTCGATGCCGGCCAACGCCGGATCAAGCTCTTTTTCAATCAGATCAAGGTGTTGTACATCACCAGCCAAGATATAAAGAAACTCGATCATCATGAGAGCAGTTTTCAGAATATCAACACCCCGGAGGATTATTTCCGCCTGCGTGGGACCCTGGTTGAAGCCGACCTGGCTCAGTACGCCACCGCTTAGGAACAGTAAAGATGACCGCAAGCAAGCAACCGCCGGCAATCTCATTTATCGCTCACTCCGGTACCGGCAAGACCACCCTGTTGACCGCGGTCATCGCCGACCTGAAGGGGCGCGGTTACCGGGTCGGAGTGATCAAACACGATGCCCACCGCTTCGAAATCGATTATCCCGGCAAGGACAGTCACCGTTTCACTACTGCCGGGGCCGACAGCATGCTGATC
>JAUXIR010000055.1 GCA_030620915.1 Geopsychrobacter sp.
CCTGCCTCCTCACGCAACTCGGCAATAATCCGGTCAAGCTCATCACAATTCAAATTGCCGTAAAAACGCCGACCGACCATGATAGAGGGGGCACGTCCGCAGCCGCCGAGGCAGCAGGTTGGCAACAGGGTGAACAGGCCATCGGGCGTGGTCTCTCCCAGTTGGACACCGAGTTGCCGCTGCAGATGAGCGGCAATCTCCTCGCCGCCGCGCGTCCAGCAACAGATTGAATCACAGATATGGATCGGGTAACGGCCAACTTTCTGACGATAGATCTTGTCGTAAAAGGTCGCAAGCTCCTCGACTTCGATCGGGGCTATTCCCAGGATATCGGCCGCCAATTCGACCCCCTCATCCGGCACCCAGCCGTAATGGTCCTGAATCGCACGCAACAGATCGATCACCAGCTCACGTGGATGCTCCAGCTTTTGGGCCTTTTTACGGAAGGCATCGATCTCTTTTTTGAGGAGCAGTTTTTTCATATTGTCCGCTTTTGATGTATTTTCTTTCAAGCCGATCTTAACGCAGAGTCGCTGAGGTGGAGAGTTGGAGAGAAAAAACAAAAATTTCAGTTCCAGGCTTTAACCAAAAAGATCTGCCTCTCTCTGCGTCCTCTCCCTCTCTCCGCCTCTGCGTTAAAAACTCTGCTTAACGATCCAGGTCCGCCAGCACAAAATCGATCGAACCCAGAATCGTGATCAAATCGGCAACCAACCAGCCGCGGCACATATCAGGCACCAGCTGCATATGGGGGAAGCTCGGGGTGCGGATACGGCAACGATAGGCGCTGCTGCCACCATCGCTCACCAGGTAGTAACCACACTCCCCCTTGCTCGATTCGGTCGCTCGGTAACACTCACCAAATGGCGCGCGCGGACCGCTGCTGACGTTGACAAAATGGTGGATCAAACTTTCGATATCCTTGAGCCCATCTTCGCGCTGCGGATGACCGTAGCGATAATCGTCGGTCATCCAGCGCCCTTGAGGCATACTGCGAGCCGCCTGGCGAACAATGCGTAACGACTGGCGCATCTCCTCCAGTCGCACCCGGTAGCGAGCGTAGCTGTCACCGGCCGTCTCGGTGACGACCTCGAAATCAAAGCGGTCGTATCCGCTGTAGGGCATGGCACGCCGCAGGTCCCATTCGAAACCGGTGGCGCGCAGATTCGGCCCGCTGATCCCCCAATCGAGCGCTTGCTCGAGACCGATCACGCCGATCCCCTCGGTGCGCACCCGAAAAATCGGCCCATCGCTGAGCAGCTTATCGAGTTCATTGATCCGCGCACCGAAACCCTCGGTGAAGAGATCGACCTTCTGCCGCCAGCCGGCGGGCAGGTCCTTCGGCAGACCGCCGATGCGGAACCAAGAGGGGTGCATCCGCCCGCCGGTAATCAGTTCGATGATGTCGAAAATCTTCTCCCGTGATTCGAAGCAGTAGAAGACCGGCGTCATCGCCCCGACATCATGGGCAAAGGTCCCGAGCCAGACCAGGTGATTGGCCAGCCGGAACAGCTCGCACAGCATCACCCTCACCACCTCGGCGCGCTCGGGAACCCTGACCCCCATCAGGGTCTCCAGGCTGTTGAGGTAGGCGAGATTGTTCTGCACCCCGGAAAGGTAGTCGATCCGGTCGGTATAGGGGATGTACTGCTGCCAGTGCTGGCGTTCGCCGATCTTCTCGGCCCCGCGATGGTGGTAGCCGAGATCGATATCGACATCGGAGATCTCTTCGCCATGCAGGCGCAACACCAGGCGCAACACGCCATGGGTACCGGGGTGATGCGGACCGAGATTGAGCACCATCGATCCGTCATCGGCACCTTCGAGCGGCACCAGACGCTCCCCGTCGACCGGCACCATACCCAGCGCCGTCTCAACGGTGAAGGGGGCCATCTCGGTGGCACGCGAAGGATGATCCTTGCGCAGCGGGTGCCCCTGCCAGCTTTCGGGCATCAGGATCCGGCGCAGGTCGGGGTGACCGCGAAAGTCGATGCCGAACATGTCGAAGATCTCGCGCTCGTACCAGTTGGCGTTCGGCCAGATATCGACGATCGACACCCCCTGCGGCGGGTTGTTGCGCAGCGGCACCCTGACCCGCAGGTAGCCGCGGCGCTCGAAGCTGAGCAGGTGATAAATCAGGGTGAAATCGTGACCGGGACGACGCTGCCGGGCGCGCTCATCGATCGCGGTCAGATCTTCCAGGCGGCGATAGGCAGGCTGCGCCTCATCTTTCAGATAACGCAACAGCGCCGGCAACTGCTCAGGCGAGGTGCGCAGGGTCGGCATATCGGCCGCCCCTTCCTCGTAAAGCACTTCACCATTAAAACGCCGGCGGATCTCATGGTAAAACTCTTCAACATCGTCGTGAGAAAAAACCTTGGGCTGGGGCGGGCGCCAGGTCAGGCTGTCGCGGTTGGCAACAAAGTTGGGCTGTTGCTGCGAACTGCCACGCAGTTGCGCCGCGCCGAAGCCCGGACCACGCGGGTCACGGCTCTTGCTGAGGCCATCGATCCGTATCGGGGCACTGGTCCCCTAGCTGCCACCGGTGAGTCCCAGCACCTTGCGCGCCGGGTGTTCCTCGGCGGCTATCTTCTCCTGCAGGGTGATCAGCCCCTGGATAAAAGCCTCGGGGCGGGGCGGGCAGCCGGGGATATAGACATCGACCGGCAAGATCTGGTTGACCCCCTGAATCACCGAATAGACATCGTACATGCCGCCGGAATTGGCACAGCTGCCCATGGCGATCACCCACTTGGGGTTCGGCATATGTTCGTAGAGGCGCAGAATCGCCTCGCCCATCTTCTTGAAGGGCGTGCCTGAGATGATCATCAAATCAGCCTCGCGCGGCGTACCACGTAAGACCTCGGCCCCGAAGCGTGACAGGTCGAAGCGCGGCGTCATGCTGGTCATCATCTCGACGAAACAGCAGGAGAGCCCGAAAAACATCGGCCAGAGGCTGTTCTTGCGCCCCCAGTTGATCAGGTCATCCAGTTTCGCCAACGCGACATTGGGTGGCAACTCTTCGTTCACCTGCGCCCTCCCCGGCCCGTACCGTGTAAATATCTGGAGCCCCAGTCGAGGCCACCCTTCTTCCACAGATAGAGCAAACCCAGGAACAGGATGACGATAAAGAAGGTGATCTGCCAGAAACCGGCCCAGCCGAGCCTGTCCCAGGTGACCGCCCAGGAGACGATGAAGATCGCCTCGACATCGAAAACGATAAAGAAGATTGCGACCAGATAGAAGGGGACCGGCTCACGCAGGCGCGCATCGCCACTCGGCATAACCGCAGATTCATAGGGCTGCCCCTTGACCTCGCCGGCGGTGCGCTGACCAAGGAAGCGGGTTATCAACAGCAGAATACCGATCAGCAGAACCGCGATCAGCGCATAAAGTCCCAGCGAAACCAGCGCTTCAGTTGAAGGTGGTGCCGAGACCAGAAGAGATTCTGTGGTGGATGCCGCAGTGGTTGCAGCCATGAACCCTCCAGCCGATTAAAATAAAATGGGTAGAATCATTCAGCTAATTGCTGTCGAGCATAGCATATTGGAATCTGCTGCGGATAGGCGGGTGAAGAAAAAATAGAGCAAGTTAAGTCGATCGTTCCAGCTCAATCGCCATGCGCGCTAATTCATCACAACGTTCATTTTCGGCATGCCCGGCATGCCCCCTGACCCAGCACCATTCTATCTCGTGGGTTTCCTTCAGTTCGAGCAGCTGCTCCCAGAGATCACGGTTCGCGACCGGTTTTCTCTGACTGTTTTTCCAGCCTTTCTTGACCCAGCCGTCCAGCCATTCGGTCATCCCTTTTTTCAGATACTGCGAATCGGTCGTAACCCGCACCCGACAAGGGCGCGTGAGGGCCTTGAGCCCCTCAATGGCACCGGTCATCTCCATCCGATTGTTGGTCGTTTCGGGATCGAAACCGGAGAGTTCTTTACAATGCCCGTTGTAACAAAGCAGGGTCCCCCAGCCTCCGGGACCGGGATTGCCACTGCAGGCTCCATCGGAAAAAATTTCAACCATCTACCCTTGCACCTCTCTCGCTTCTCGCTTCTCGCTTCTCGCTTCTCGCTTCTCGCTTCTCGCTTCTCGCGCCGATAATAAACATCCCCTCGCCGCTGGTAAAGCAAAACCCTTGCACCGCAGCTGGTAAACCCCACGCGGACTTGTTTTTAGCCAGACTGTTCTGTTTTTAGCCAGACTGTTCTATTTTCTTGCACAACGTTCTATTTTCGCGTATGTTGTTCTATTCCCAAACTTGGCACTCTGCCGACCCCTAAATCGAACTAGCGACAGGAAATAGTAGCAATGAAAACAGGCGAATCGAAAATTGCCGAAATCGCCCAGAACGTCATCGTCGGCCTGACGGTCAGCTTTGTCGCCTTGAGTCTCGGTGCGGCCCTCGGCATGCTCTCGGGACGCGGCGCCTTTGCCGGGATGATCTCTGCCGGGATTATCGCTTTTATCACCGCGGCCCTCGGTGGTACCCGCGTTCAATGCTCGGGACCGACGGCACCGATGAGTGCCGTCAGTGCGGTGGTCATCGCCTATACTTACGAACAGGTTGCTGCCGGCGGTCTTGCGATCTCCGCTACGCACTTTATCAATATCGTTTTTCTGCTCTGCGGCGTACTGCTAATACTGATGGCCCTGCTGCGCTTCGGCCGCTTTATCACCCTGGTCCCCAACGTGGTCATCTCCGGATTCATGAGTGGCATCGCGCTGCTGATCTGGCTCGATCAGCTCAAGGTCCTCTTCGGCTGGGGCGGCAAGACCGCGCTTAGCGGGCCAATCGTCCAGAACCTGGGCCTGGCTCTGATTACGCTATTTCTGATTTTTGCCCTGGCACCGCTGATGCGGCGGGTCGTCGGTCCCCGTTCCCGTTTTCTACCGGCAACCCTGCTCGCCATCATCATCGTTACCTTTCTGGCCAACTTCTTTCGGCTACCTGTCGAGTGTGTGCAGCTGAGCGGTGGGCTCACCAGCCTGTCTGACTTTACCCAACTGATTCAAGAACAACTGCCGACCGAATGGACCCTGCCGATTTTGACCCGGGCCCTCCCTTTTGCCCTGCAACTGGCAATGCTCTGCTACCTTGACACCCTGCTGACCTCGCTGGTGGTTGACAAGATGAGCGGTGAGAAAAGTAGACAGGACAAGGAGCTGTTCGCTCAGGGACTGGCCAACGGCGCAATCGCCTTTGTCGGCGGCATTCCCGGAGCTCAGGCAACCATCCGTTCGGTATTGATGCTCAAGGAGAACGCCAGCCTGCGGATCTCCGGTATCATGGTCGGGGTTTTTGTTTTGGTCGAGATGATCCTCTTTCAAGACCTGATCAACCTGATTCCCAAGGCGGTTTTTGTCGGCGTGCTGATCAAAGTCGGCTACGATGTCTTCGATTTCAAACCACTCCGACTCTACGCCAAAGAGGTTGCTGAAAAACGCGCACAACTCTTCAAACAGTTCTTCTCGCGCCATGACGACGAACCGATCTTTGTCACCAACCGCGAACTGCTGATGATTGTCGGCTCGGCAGGGATCACAGTCATGTTCGATCTCAATACCGCAGTCGTCGGATTTACCTCCCTGTTTTACCTGCACAACAAGGTCTTTAACCGCAAGAACCCGATGCGTGATCTGATGACCGAAGCAGAAACCGACGCTTTTGCCAAACAGAATTAAAACAAACATTTCCCATCGCACCAAAGGGGCGGTCGAAACTCGGCGGCCCCTTTGTGTCCCAGAGACACCCCCGCTATAGCCCAGTCAGCCCTTACCCTTGTACAGCGCAAGAATCGGGTTGGCCATCCTGAAGCCCGGTGTTAAGTTGAACCTAAACCAACAGCCTGTCGCACAATCAATGAGCAGGCTGCCAGGGGACAACAGATGGCATATGACGACTACGCAAAGATTGCAGCGGCGATCCGCTTCATCCGCACAGAGGTAACCAACCAGCCGGAGCTTGCTGAGGTCGCGGCTCATATCGGCCTGAGCCCCTTTCATCTTCAGCGTCTCTTTCAACGCTGGGCCGGGGTCAGCCCCAAACGCTTTCTGCAATATCTGACCAGCCAACACGCCAAACAACTCCTCAAACAATCCCAGCCCCTGCTCGAAACCAGTTACGATATCGGTCTGAGTAGCGCTGGCCGCCTGCACGACCTGTTTGTCGCCATCGATGCGGTCACTCCCGGTGAATTCAAATCAGGGGGGGAAGGTCTGGAGATCAACTGGGGCGTCCACTCCAGCCCCTTTGGAGACTGTTTCATCGGATTGACGACTCGCGGCATCGTTGCGCTTCAGTTTGTCGACATCGATCCGCAACCGGCGCTGCAACGCCTGAAAAACGACTGGCCTCACGCCCGCTTCAGCAAAAATGAACAGCTGACCGATGCAGCCCTGCGCGAAATCTTCGCCCTTTTCACTAACAAGCAGCAGAAGCCACTACCGCTGTTGCTGCGTGGCACCAACTTTCAACTGCGGGTCTGGCAGGCGTTACTACGAATTCCGGCGGGACAGATTTCCACCTACGGTCAGATCGCCCGACAACTCGGCAGCCCCGGCAGCGCCCGTGCCGTCGGCAGCGCCATCGGTCAAAACCCGGTTGCCTGGCTGATCCCCTGTCATCGAGTCTTACGCACCGATGGTGGGCTGGGGGGCTACCGCTGGGGGGAGGAACGGAAGCTGGCGATCCTGGGCCAGGAATTCGCTCAGACCGACAATGACTGAGCTACCACCCTTTACAACGGCGGCATTTCTGTTAGATCTATAAGTATGAAAATGAACGATTTCGACGATCTTGGGCCGAGTAAACTGCTTCAGCTGTATGATCCGGAATCCGGCTTGCGTGGCATGGTGGTCGTCGACAATATTGCCCTGGGGCCCGCCATCGGCGGCGTACGCATCTCGCCGACGGTTTCACTGCAGGAGGTCGCCCGCCTGGCGCGGACCATGACCCTGAAGAGTGCGATCGCCGGACTCGACCATGGCGGCGGCAAGGCCGGCATCATCGCCGATCCCAAGCAGGAGAATATCGAGCAGTTGGTGCGCGCCTTCGCGCGCATGATGGGCGGGGTCGAAGAGTATGTCCCCGCACCCGACATGGGTTCCGATGAGTCGATGATGGTCTGGATCAAGGAAGAGATCGGCCGGGTCCTCGGTCTTCCCGAGGAGGTCGGTGGCCTGCCGCTCGACAAGCTCGGAGCAACCGGTTACGGCGTTGCAGAGTGTGCCGAGATCGCCTGCAATCATATTGATCTGCCGCTACAGGGCGCACGCGCTGCAATTCAGGGCTTCGGTAATGTCGGCCGGGCAGCGGCACGCTTCCTGGCTAAAAAAGGCGCGGTCATTGTCGCGGTCAGCGACAGTAGCGGAACCCTGACTCACGACAGGGGCCTCAATATTGATGAACTGATCACAACCAAGCTGCATCAGGGCGCCGTTCTTGAATCGACTCAAGGGACCACCCTGCCTGGCGACGCGATTTTCGGCCTCGATTGCGACATCCTGGTTCCGGCCGCAACACCCGACGTCATCCATCGCGGCAATCTTGAACAGGTTAAGGCCAGGCTTATTCTGCAAGGGGCCAACATCCCGGTGACCCTCGAAGCCGAAGAGATCCTCGCAGGCAAGGGGGTACTGGTGGTTCCGGATTTTATCGCCAATGCCGGCGGCCTGATCATGGCGGCGATGGAATATCGGCAGAAGAGTGCCGAGGAAGCCTTTGTCGCCATCGAGCGCAAAATCAAGAAAAACACCGACAAGATCCTGCACAAGGCAAAAAAAGAGAACCTCCTGCCCCGGATTGCCGCAGAACGGCTCGCCGTCGAGCGGGTCAAGGCCGCGATGGCCATGCGTAATCTGAGTTATCAGTGGAAATAATCGATTCGCCACAGGTTCACGCCGCGTCTCCTCTCCCTTCAGACACTCTCGATGAACAACAGTCCGGGATCCTCCAGATACTGGCCGATGCGGGTCAGAAAACGACAGGCCTCGGCACCATCGGTGACCCGGTGGTCGAAGGTCAGAGAGAGAGGCAGGATGTAGCGCACTGCCAGCTCGCCCTCAACCACCCAGGGTCGCTGACAGATACGCCCGCAGCCAAGGATAGCGACGTTGGGCGA
>JAUXIR010000126.1 GCA_030620915.1 Geopsychrobacter sp.
ATCCGCGGCAACGTCCAGACCCGGATCAGCAAACTCGTTGATGACAAGCTGGATGCCGTGGTATTGGCTGCCGCCGGCATGCACCGGCTCGGCTTCGATGATCAGATTGGCGCCTACCTTGACCCCAAAATCTGCCTGCCGGCCATCGGTCAGGGCGCACTGGGGCTGGAAAGCCGCTTGGCCGATGACAAGACCAATGCCCTGATCGACTTCTTTAACCATCCAGAAACTGCCGCCGCAGTCATCGCCGAACGTGCGGTACTGGCGACACTGGAAGGTGGCTGCCAGGTTCCAATCGCGGCCTTCGGCACCGTCAATGGTGACCAACTCGAGTTGACCGCCCTGGTTTCGAGTGTCGACGGCAAACAGATGATTAAAAAGAGTCTGACCTGTGCGGTCGCAGATGCTGAAGCATCAGGTGTCGCCCTGGCCAAACAGCTTCTGGCAGCGGGTGCAGGTCCGATCCTCAATGAAGTCTATGGCAGCGAAACCTTCAACAACGATGAGGACGACAAGGGTTGAAGCCCGGAAAAGTCTCCCTGATTGGAGCGGGACCGGGTGATCCAGGCCTCTTAACCATCAAGGGGCGTGACTGTCTTGAGTCAGCGGATGTTGTCATCTACGACTACCTGGCCAACCCGGTTTTGCTCGGCTACGCTCGTCCCGACGCAGAGCTGATCTACGTCGGCAAGAGTCGCGGCCACCACAGTGTTCCACAAGACCAAATCAACCAGATGCTGGTTGATAAGGCCGCTGCGGGCTTGAATGTTGCGCGCCTCAAGGGGGGAGATCCTTACGTCTTTGGCCGTGGCGGTGAAGAAGCCAGCCTGCTGCACCGGCACAATATCCCCTTTGAGGTTGTGCCCGGTGTCACCGCCGGGTTTGCCGCCGCCGCCTATGCCGGAATACCACTGACCCACCGTGACATCACGACCAGCCTTGCCCTGCTTACCGGCCACGAACGCCCCGAGCGTAAACTGTCAAATCTGGACTGGGAGAAGCTGGCGACCGGTCTTGGTACCCTGATTTTCTACATGGGGATGACCAACCTGAAGATGATCGGTGAAAAACTGATTGAGCACGGCCGACCGGCCGACACCCCGGTCGCGGTGGTCCAGTGGGCAACCCTGCCACGCCAACGAACCCTGACCGGACGTCTCGATGAGATTGCCGATCAGGTTGCGGCGGCAAAGATCGCACCTCCGGCGGTGATCATTATCGGTGAGGTGGTCCGCTACCGCGAAGAGTTACGCTGGTACGACAACCTGCCGCGGTTTGGACGTCGCTTCCTGATCACCCGCCCGCGTGCCCAGGCCGCCAGTTTCGTCGCCCTGCTGCAAGCCCAGGGTGCCGAAACGATCTGCATTCCGACCATCGAGATCGCCCCACCCGATGACTGGAAGCCCTGCGACCAGGCACTGAGCCAGCTCAATAACTATGCGGGGCTGATTTTAACCTCGGCCAACGGCGTCGATGCCTTCTTCGACCGGTTGAGCAGCCAGAATCTCGATCTGCGGGCGCTGGCCGGGGTAGAGATCATCGCCGTTGGGCCCAAGACCGCCAAGGCGATCGAAAAACATGGTCTCAAACCTGACTTTGTTCCGCAAAGCTATCGGGCCGAAGGGGTGGTTGACGAATTGCTGGCCCGAGGGGTCAACGGCAAGCGTTATCTCTACCCACGAACCGAGATTGCCCGTCGCCTGATTCCTGACAGTCTGACAAAGGGTGGCGCCCGAGTCGATGCGCCGATCGTCTACCGCACCATCGCTCCTGAAGGCAAGCAGGAGATGATCCGCCACCTGCTGGAGTCCGGTGAACTCGATGCCATCTGCTTCAGCTCCTCTTCGACCTTCGACAACCTTCACACCCTGTTCGGCGAAGAGCTGCACCAACTCAAAAAAAAGACCGCCTTCTTCTCCATCGGCCCATTGACCTCGGAAACCATCCGCAAGCATGACTTCGAGGTTGCCCTCGAACCAGAGAATTCGACCCTTGACGACCTGGTCATGGCAATGGTTGAGTATTATTGTGACCGTGAGGAGTGAGGGTAAGGTGGAAAGTCAAAAGCTCGCTGGTCTTTATTTTACTCCTCACCCTTAACTCCTCACCCCTCACTGAACCAAAGGAGTTCCTATATGTATTACCCCGCCTATCGTGCCCGCCGCCTGCGTCGTAATGCCACCATGCGTAACATGGTGCGCGAAACTCATCTGCGTGTTGAAGACATGATCTACCCGATGTTCTCGGCTTTCGGTGAAAATATTAAAAATGAGATTTCATCGATGCCTGGCATCTTTCAGCAATCGATCGACAATATCGTCATCGAAGCGAAAGAGGTCCATGCGCTGGGCATCCCTGCGGTCCTGCTGTTCGGCATCCCCGAAACCAAGGATGCGATCGGCTCCGATGCCTACTGTGAAACCGGCATCATCCAGAACACGGTGCGCGCCATCAAAGCCGCGGTACCCGAACTGACGGTGATCACCGATGTCTGCATGTGTGAGTACACCGACCACGGTCATTGCGGTGTGATAAAAGACGGCGACGTCGACAACGACGAAACCCTCAAACTGCTGACCGCCGAAGCCTTAAGCCATGCCCAGGCCGGAGCCGATATTATCGCGCCGTCTGACATGATGGATGGCCGGGTCGAAGCGATCCGTGAGATTCTCGACGAGAATGGTTTCGAGAATATCCCGATCATGAGTTACGCAGTCAAATACGCCAGTGCCTACTACGGACCCTTTCGCGAAGCGGCCGAGTCGACTCCGCAATTCGGCGACCGCCGTTCCTACCAGATGGACCCGGCCAACCGTCGCGAGGCCATGCGCGAAGCCCAACTCGACGTACAGGAATGCGCCGATTTCCTGATGGTCAAACCGGCGCTGGCCTACCTCGATATCATCCGCGACCTGCGCGATAACTTCGATCTGCCACTGGTCTGTTACAATGTTTCGGGCGAATACAGCATGATCAAGGCCGCCGCCGCCAAAGGCTGGATCGACGAGGACCGTGTAATCATGGAGACCCTGCTCAGCATGAAGCGCGCGGGAGCCGACCTGATCATCACCTACCACGCCAAGGAGGCCGCCCGTTTGCTCAGCACCTGAGCAAACAGGAAAGGAGTGAGGCGAGAGGTGTGAGGAGTAAAATCACAACCGAAAGACGAGCCTTTCCACCTCACTCCTTACACCTCACACCTCACGAGGTCCCCAGATGGTATAATGACTCCAGCCGGTTACTTCCGGCTGGAGACATGCCATGACCGGAGAAAAACTGACCCGCAGCGAATCTATCGCTATCCTCGTTCATTACTACCGCGCCGAGGTTCAGCGTAGCCTGGCCTGGCGCGAGCGCCTTGATCGCACGACCAACTGGGCGGTCGCCGGCACTGCGGCCTTTCTCGGCTTCGGCTTCAGCCATCCTGAAATTCCCCACCTCTTCTTTCTGTTCGGCCTGGCCATCCTCTATCTGCTGCTGTTTGTCGAAGCGCGCCGCTTTCGTTTTTATGATGCCTACGAATATCGGGTCCGCCTGATGAACCAGAACATGATCTACTCGGTCCTCAGCCAGGGCACGCTTCCGCTTGATCCCCTCGGCGAAGAGGGGATTTTCTGGCGCGCAGAACTCGCCTCCGACCTGCGCTTCCCGCAATACAAAATGTCCCTGATCGATGCAATCAACAAACGTCTGCGCGCCAACTATATCTACCTGTTTCTGGTTATGCTTGCCGGCTGGATTCTGAAGCTGGCCAGCCATCCACAGAGCGCTGAAAACTGGGATGAGTTCGTCACTCATGCCCGCATAGGCCCACTTCCGGGGGAGTTGACCCTGTTCTTTCTGCTGGCTTTTCTGCTGCACCTGTTTTACCTTGCCAGACGTAGTCGCCAGCCAAGCGGCGGACGTGAAATCATCCACCCCCACCATTAGTGAGACGATGCCCGAATACCACGTAGACACCCTTGCCAACGGCCTGCGTCTGGTCACTATCGAGATGCCCCACCTGCATAATGCCGAGTTGATCTGCTACTTCGGTACCGGCGGCCGCCATGAATCAGCAGAGTTCGCCGGGATTTCACATTTTCTGGAACACATGCTGTTTCGCGGTGCCGGCCATTACCCCAACAGCAGCGCAATTGAGCGTGCCTTCGAAGCCATTGGTGGCGCAGTCAATGCTTCAACCGATACCGAAAGCACCTGTTACCATAGTCGTATCCACCCGACCCAGGCTGCAAAAGGGATCGAAATTTTTGCCGAGATGCTGCGCAACCCGTTGTTTAATGACCTGGAGATTGAGCGACGCATCATCATCGAGGAAGCCCGTGAAGACTTCAATGAACAGGGGGCGCAAACCAACCCCGACAACCTGATGGCGACTCTGCTCTGGCCGGAGCAACCACTGGGCATGCCGCTGATCGGCAGTGATCGATCCCTTGAGGCGATCGACCTTACGGCGCTGCGTAATTTCCATCGGCAAAACTATATGCCGCAGAACACGGTCATCGCCTGCAGCGGTGCAATCAAGAGAAGCAGTGTGCTCTCCGCGGTTGAGACATTCTTCGGCGACTGGCAAGGGGACGAACCCTTGCGGGCAAAGGAGGCCCTCCCCCACCATCCCGGGCCACATCAACAGTGGACCCTCGATTCCGATTCACAAATCAATCTGCAGATCGCCTTTCCGATGGCCGGCCGCAGCGATCCCCACCCTCTCCGTTTCAGCCTCTTGCGTCGCCTGCTCAGCTGGGGCGGAAGTGCCCTGCTACCACAGAGACTACGCGAAGAGTGCGGGCTGACCTATGCTGTCGAAGCAAACTGCTCAATGCTGTCAGACACCGGCTACTTCAGCATCGACCTCGCCATTGCACCCAAGAATCTGATCCCCGCGCTCAAAGAGACCCTCGACGTGCTGCACCGCCTGCGCGAAAAGCCACCCGAAACAGCAGCCCTCGAAGCCGCGCGCACCAGCTATTTGTATGACATTGAATTTTCCCTCGATCAGCCTGAAGCCATGACCGTGCGTTACGGCTGGGGTCTGCAGGCCGATTGTCTGCGCACCCTCGAACAGGACCGCGAAGAAGTTCAACACATAGAGCCTGTACAGATTCAGAAGCTATGTCGCGAGCTGTTCACAAAAGAACAACTCCATCTGGTTATCGTCGGCCCCTGGGACATAAACCAACGTCCGGCAGTGGATAAGATGCTGCAAGGCTTCTGAGCCGTTGCCCCGGCGGCTTCCATATTCTCGCTGGCCTTTACTATCTGTTCGATTATGCAGCCCCCAAACTGTCTCCAAGACAGAATACTCGCACCCCTGTGTCAGCCTTCTCCAGCCAATCAACATCCCCAAAAAAATCTAAAATTATTTACCGAACGGGTTACGGCCTGTCTCGATCTTGGGATGTGGCATTCACGCCCCTTATCGATCTCTTTCAGCATTCAATAGTCCACCCTGTCGGGCAGAATCCTGGTCATTCGATTCCCTAGCCGGCCTGACAGAATGGTGCCGGCATGACGGAACCACTTGGGATAACGGCAAATCAGATCGACATCTGAGCCGCAAACAAATCCAAACCATTTTGTTTCCCAGCCGAGGGTTAAATTAATTTTTCCGCATGCTTGATTTGGTATTTTTTTACGTTAAGCTCTCTTTCTTAGCATTTTTAAATTTTCCGTGCAGGACAATCACAAGTCAGGATA
>JAUXIR010000013.1 GCA_030620915.1 Geopsychrobacter sp.
TGAATTATTCACTTTCGGAGGGCGTTTCAATGCCCAGCGAGTTTAACAGTTTGCGGACAAAAAGTCCGACAGACTGCTAGACTTATCAGGAATGAAAAGTAAATATCCCCCAAACTTCCGGGGAGATAGTCATCAAAAACCATCCCTCCTTTGCGAAGAGCTATCCTGAGCCATTGCATATCACCGAACCCAGCTTTTCTATCCGCTATAATCTATTAGCATGAGATTCCCCCAGATTCATAGCCATCAGAGGAATTTCAAGGCTAGCAAAACAAGGGGCATCCCGCATCTGCTAAATCCGATAGCATGCCCATTTTCTTATTCCCCCTTTTGCTTGCGTCGCCATCTGGCAGCCTTCTGCTGCAGAGACTCCAGTAGGTACTCAAGAACAACACGCAGAATGCCGAGCAATCTGAAATTCAGCCGTTGCCGTGGCCAGAACAGCTCCCGTTTATCGCAGACGGTCGAGACACTGTACTCGTGGATTTCTCCCCTCAGCTCGGCGAATGCGATCTGCTGGTGCCGGTCGACCCCCCGCAGACGATCCTCGAGCGCCCGGGCCCGAATGATCCGACTGGCGACCTCCTGGCCATGAGCGGGGCTGATCCGCCGATACTGCAGTTTTAATCCGTTCAGGATTTCGGCCGCCGCATAGGTTACCTCGACCAGTTCTTCACGGCTCATCCAGATGGTTTCATAGTTAAGAATCTGTGTCCAGGAAGGCTGCAGCAGCAGTTGGCGGTGTTCCTCCAAACTGTGGGCCAGCAGCCGGTAACCGTAGCGTTCCGGGTCTTCAAAAATGTTGCTGCCCGGATCAAGAAAGGGACCCCTTGGCGAGATAAAGCAGGAGAGCCTCCGGTCGGAATTTTTGAACAGGAATTCGCAATAGTCGATGGTTGCCAGTACCGATGCCCTGGTCTGTCCCGACAGGCCGATCATGAAAAAGAGATCCAGACGATGACAGCGGAGCGAAAGTGCCTGCTGAATGACTGCTTCTAACTCCTCGTTGGTGTAAAAAACCCGTTCGTCCTGAATCCGGCGGAGCGCTTCATCGTGCGTTTCCGGCGACAGCTCCAGGCTCCAGTTTTTTACCGCACGGTCGATCGCCTGCAGGTAACCGCTCGGCGGCATGCCGAAGACCTCAAAGATGATCTCATTCTTAAGCGCGAGCCGTTCTAACCCTTCCAGCACCTGTCGGACGTAATCCGGCCCGACCTCCTGCAGATCCCCGACCAGAAAGATCGGACCACGGGAGGTGCGACCGATTTCGGCGATATTCTTCACCAGGTTCTGTGGACTGCGAAAGGCTGGCACCCGACGGCCGCAGAGTTGCTTGCTGGCCTTACGGGAACTGCCGCAGGTTACGCACTGATGGGCACAGCCTTTCACATTGAAAATCGCGGTGATCGGATTCTGCCACCAGCCGTTAAACGGCAGAACGCTCTGCAGATCACGGTACCGCAGCACCATCTTGATCATCTGCTGCGGCTGCAGATCAACATAGTCAAGACTCTGCGGCACGAAACTCAAGTCATTGGCCCTTACCACTCCCTCAGACTTCCAGGTCAGGTTGGGTACAGATTCCAGCGACCGCCCCTCACGCAAGCAGACCAGCAGCTGGTGCAGCGGCGGCTCAACCGAATCGCCGCGCAGCACGTAATCAACCTGCGGGTATTCGATCAGCTCCCGGTGGTAATAACTGGCCGACAGCCCACCGAAGATCACCGGCACCTGCGGATCGATCTGCTTGATCAATTTTGCCACCTCCAGCGAGCCATGGGCATGAGGCAGCCAGTGCAGATCGATGCCATAGGCTTTCGGCTTGAGTTTGGCGAGAAAGGCGGGCACATCAAAGCGACGATCGTTCATCATCCGCAACGCCAGGTTGACGACCCGCACCTTGAAGCCGCGCGCCTCAAGGTAGTTGGTCATGGTCAAAAAGCCCAGCGGGTACATCTCGAAAATCGGTGAAGAGGGAATCAGATCGCTGATCGGACCATACATGATGGTCTTCTGGCGGAAATCGTAGACACTCGGAGGATGGAGCAACACAAGATCAGGTTGCGACATAGCGACCTCATCGCTGAGTGGCAAACATTGTCTTAGCCAACAACTGTATTAAGCATAGCAGCTGGGGGTAGGAAAAGGGGATGTCGCGTTTATTGCCATTTCCGCCGAGGGCAAGGGTCCAGTTCAGGGCTCAGTCCACGGAGCTGCGTGCGGGGAACCATGCCTCCCGTAAGAACCTGACTGCTCCGGGATGAAGTGGGATCTTTATCCCTCTGAGGCCTTTTTTTACATCCAGATCCCAGGCGGCCGGCAGCGCAAAACGCATCCGTTCCAAACCCTGATCGCTGAAAAGAAGCTTCAGGGAGCGGTAGACAAGCTGCTCGTCAAGCCCCCGCTGTGCAACCCACAGGATCGAGTTCTGAAAGGTGAATATGTCGAGCTCTTGCCCTTGGTAGGTGTCACGCGGGATGCGCGCGAGGGAGTAACTCGGGTAACTGAGAAAGAATCCACTGCTGACCGCCACTTCGGTCAAATCGAGCAGGCGGACGGGAAATGTGCGGCTGGTCTCCTGGAGGGCCTCGTTGGGGAAACCGGCCAATAACCATACCGCCTCTACCCCCCATTGGCTCAGTTCGGCCAAGCCCATGGTCACCCCTGCGTAGATGGGCGTAATCTCCTCCCATATACCCATGCCGCGGAAAAAGCGTTCGGCCGCAAGCGCCGAACCAGAACCGTGATTGCCGATCGCTATGCGGGATTTTCTCAGATCGTAGGGGGTTCGGATCGGGCTGCTGCGGGGAACCACCAATTGAGCAGCGGAACCGAAAAGCCGCACCAGGGCCACAACGTTCTTGGTTGCGGGTTGATTCTTGGGGAGTTCTCCCTGTTGCCCCAGTTGGGCAGCTTCAGCACTCACCAGGGCCATGGCCATCTTGCCCCGCTCCACCTGGATGAGATTTTGGACAGACCCCGACGACGGCTCGACAGCGACTCGGACCTCCCGCATCTCCCGATTGAGCAACGCCCCCAGTTCGACAGAGAAATTCTGAAAAGTGCTGCCTGGTGGGCCACCACCGAACAGCAACAGGGGCCTGCGCTCTTCGCAACCACCCAGGAGGCACAACAGCAGCAGGCCCAAAAGTCCGCCACTGCCTGGGATTGCGCCTATGGAAAGCCATTTCATCATCGAAATCAGTCTTTAGTGCCTGCGCGGTTCATCCTGTCTGCCAAATTTAAGGCCTGCGGCGGAGCGTCAACAAAAGGTCCACCAGGAGGCTGTCAGACTATCCATGAACCAACTGCAAATAAGGCTGTCTGGCCCATATTTCAGCTCCTTTTCGGCCCATAGCTATGGCTATGAGCTCTCAAACGACCCAAAATCTGGTCTCACACTTCCAAATTTTCGTTATGGTCCGAATAGTCCGACAGCCTCCTAGGAGTTAGTATAGCCCAACAGCGAAATCCCGGCCAGCGCCGCTGAGACGCAGAGCCCCGCAAACAAAGCGGGGGACGGGTCGAGATCGGTTGTTCTAAGGGACTCGAGCCGAGCCCCCCCACTCGTACAGCCCGGTGTTGTCGGCCTCATTTTTCACGGCTGATCTGCTTGACAAACATATATCATTTTTCATATTATCTTCGTTATGCAAAATCCGCATAACGATAATTCCAAAACCGCGATTGATGTCACCGGCGTCATCTTAGCCGGCGGCAAGAGCAGGCGCATGGGGAGCGACAAGGCCGGCATGACCATCGACGGCCAGTCGTTGTTCGAGCGGGTCTCCCAAGCCCTTGGCCAGGTCTGCGCACAACGGCAGATCGCTGGCGAGCGGCCCGATCTCGCGACGCAAGAGCTGCCGGCCTTCGCCGACAGCTTTCCCGGTTCATCCCTCGGCGGCCTGCACAATGCGCTGGTAAACAGCCAGACAGAATGGGTGCTGGTGCTGCCCTGTGACCTCGCCTATCCATCAGCGCAACTGCTGCAGTGCCTGCTGGCCCGACGCGAGGGCGTGCAGGCGGTGATCCCCCGCACCCGCCATGGGGCCGAACCCCTGATCGGCTGTTACCGCCGCGACATCCTGCCGCTGGTTGAAGAACAGATCGAGCTGAATAATCTGCGCATGACCGATCTGATCGATCGTCTGCAGCTGCGCTATCTGGACGAGCAGGATCTCCCCACCGGCTGGCGACGCGCGCTGACCAACCTGAACCGTCCGCAGGATCTCGAGCGGCTCCTGTCGCCCCCCCCGGTTGTGACCCTGGTCGCGCGCAGCGGCACCGGCAAGACCACCCTGCTGGTCAAACTGATCGCCGAGATGACCGCGCGCGGCTGGACGGTCGGCGCGCTCAAGCATGACGCGCACAAATTCGAGATCGACCACGAGGGCAAGGACAGCTGGAAGATGGCTGCGGCCGGAGCAGCCGTCACCGCGATCAGCTCACCGGCGAAAACCGCGATCATCCAGCGTCATGAACTCGAGCCCCAATTTGAGCAACTGCTGACAGCCTTCGTCGGTAAGGTCGACATCCTGCTGACCGATGGCTTTAAACGCAGCAGCCTGCCCAAAATAGAGGCACATCGCCGAGAGCTGAATCAACCACTGCTCTGTCGCGGCGAATATGATGATCCGAGCCTGGTGGCGGTGGCCAGCAACGCCGTGCTGCAACTGGATGTGCCCTGTTTCGACCTGAACGATGCCGCGAGTCTGACCGATTTCATCGAGGAACGGTTCTTGAAATGAAAGGCTGTGCCACTGAGACACAGAGTTAGGCAAGAGCGAAAGTGGCCACCAAGACACCAAGGCCACCAAGAAAAGCATCTTAACGGAGAGGCGCTGAGAACTCGGTTTTGTTTTTAAACCAAAAAAAAGGTTATGGATTGTCTCTGCGCTAAGAAGCCTTCGACCCCCTTGGTGTACTTGGTGCCTTGGTGGCAAAAAAAATTCTTCAAATCTGACGATTAGGGATGTATCCGAATTTATGAAATCGATCCGCGTACGCACCAAGGTCTGGCTCGAAGTCGATGGCGAGCCGCTGATCGGTGATGGCCGTGAGCGCCTGCTGCTGGCGATTGAGCGGGGCGGGTCTCTCAATGCGGCGGCCGGTGAACTCGGCATCTCCTACCGCAAGGCCTGGTCGCAGCTGCAGCAGATGGAGAAACATGCGCCCTTTGCCCTGGTCGAACGCTCCAAGGGGGGTAAGGGCGGCGGGTCGACCCACCTGACGGCCGAGGCGAAAGAGTTGCTGGAACGTTTCGCGCGACTGAAAATGGGGCTGAATGAAATGATCGACGAGAAATTCGCCGCCGAGGAGCAGGGATGAGGATCATCCGCCTGTGTCTGATCATGCTACTGCTACCGGCGCTGGTTCAAGCGGCCGAGCTGTCGATCTTCGCCGCCTCATCGTTGACCGAGGTGCTGGGCGAAGCCGCGCAGGCCTATCAGGCCCGCCACCCTGACGATAAAATCCTGCTCTATTTTGCCGGCAGCCAGGCCCTGGCGACCCAGATCGAGCAAGGCGCGCCGGCCGACCTGTTTATTGCCGCCAATACGGCCGCGATGGCGAGGTTGCGCAAAACCGGCCTGGTCGAAGAGCCACAGCTCTTGTTGAGTAATCGGCTGGTCCTCGCCGTGCTGCCCGAGCTGAGATCGCAACTCTCTTCGATCAAGGATCTTGCCCGCCCCAACCTGCTGTTGGCGGTCGGCAACAGCCAGGTTCCGGTCGGCAGCTACACCCGCCTGCTGTTCGCCAGACTGGCGCAAGACCCCGATTACGGCGTCACGCTGGTCGAAAAGATCGAGATGAATATCGTCAGTCAAGAGAACCGGGTCAAGGCGATCATCGCCAAGCTGCTGCTCGGCGAAGTCGATGCCGGCATCGTCTACCTAAGCGACCTCGCCGCCGACAACACCCGGCAGCTGATTGCGATCGACCTGCCGGCCCAGCACAACCCCCTCGCCAGCTATCCTCTGGCCAGGGTCACCGAGAGTCGGGCCGAGACCGATGAGCTGATCGCCTTTCTCTCCAGCAGCGCGGCGCAACAGATATTTGCCCGCCACGGGTTTCTGGACGGGGGTGCCGAGTGAACCGACCGCGCCCCTTCACCCTGCTGCTGGCGACCGCCGGACTGCTGCTGGCACTGCTGATCCTGCTGCCGATCATCGCCCTGCTGCTGGCCAGCAGCCCGGCCGATCTGCTGCAGTTGGTGCTGCGCAGCGAAGTGCAGCAGGCACTCTGGATCACCCTGCTCTCTTCGTTGCTGGCGCTGCCACCCATCCTGCTGCTCGGCCTACCGGCCGCCTACGGACTGTCACGGGTTAATGGCAGACGAAGACGCATGCTCGAAACCCTGCTGGAGCTGCCGATGGTGATGCCTCCCATCGTCGCCGGTCTGGCGCTGCTCCTCGCCTTCGGCCGCCGTGGCCTGCTCGGCAGCCTGCTGGCCGACATCGGCCTGCGCATCCCCTTTACCCTGCTGGCGGTGGTGATCGCCATCCTGTTCGTGGTGACCCCCTATTTCGTGCGACGCTGCACCCTGCTCTTCGATGCTGTCGATTCCAGGCTCGAAGATGCGGCGCTGCTGCTCGGCGCCTCACCCTTTCAAACCTTTATCCGGGTCGCCCTGCCTCTGGTGCGGCGTGGCCTGGCTGCCGAAGCGGTCATGGCCCTGGCCCAGGGGATCGGCCTGTTCGGCACCATTATTCTCTTTGCCGGCAACCTGCCTGGCCGCACCCAGACCCTGGCGCTGGCGATCTATACCGCCTTCGAGTCAGATCCGCAGCAGGCCTTCGGCCTAGGCGCGCTGCTGTTATTAATCTCATTCCTGCTGCTGACGACGGTCAAATGGCTTGCCCCAGGGGAGTCGCTGCAATGAGTGGACTTGAGTGCCGCGTGCAATACCCGCTGGCTCAATACGAGTTGGCGGTCGACCTGTCGGTGAGACCCGGGGTTACCGTGCTCCTCGGCCCCAATGGTGCGGGCAAAAGCAGTCTGCTGCGCCTGCTCGCCGGACTGGCCAAACCCAGGGCGGGGCGGATCAGACTGGGCGAGCGCCTGCTGTTCGATGCCCACAAGAAGATTGACCTGCCTCCCGAGCAGCGGCGCATCGGCATGGTGTTTCAGGATTTGGCGCTCTTCCCGCACCTCGACGTCAGGCGGAACATCGCCTTCGGTCTGAGTGTTCGCCGCCTGCCGAAGGAGGCCGTCAAGACCCGAGTCGATGAGATGCTCGACAAACTTGGGATCGCTCAACTGGCCCAGCGCAGTGTCACCACCCTCTCGGGCGGGGAAAGACAGAAGGTTGCCCTGGCGCGAACCCTGATTACCGATCCGCAACTGCTGCTGCTCGATGAACCGACCGCCGCCCTCGACCCTTCGGCACGCGGGGCGATCCGACGCTGGCTGCACCAGATCCTCGGCCAGTTGCAGATTCCGACCCTGCTGGTGACCCATGATGCCGAAGAGGTCGCCTGGTTCCGCAAGCGGGTGGCGGTAATCGAAAAGGGTCAAATCGTCCAGCGCGGCAGCTATCACCAACTGCTGCGTGAACCACAGAGTGATTTTGTTGCGCGCTTCGCCGGAATCAATATGATCAGCGGAGAGGTATTCGAGGATCGGTTCGAAAAGGTCTTCATCAGCAGCGGCGGGACAAAACTGCAGGGCCAATTCGGCAGTGTTCTGCCTGGCCCGGCCTGTCTGGCGGTGGCGCCCTGGGAGGTCTTGCTCTTCGCCGAACCGCCGGGAGGCAGCGCACAGAACGTCATCCCCGGCCGCGTCATCGAGAGGATCGTGCTGGGTGACCGGGTGAGGGTCACCCTGCTCGGCGCAGAGAAACTCGTGGCCGAGATCAGCCACCGGGCCTGGAAACAGATGGGCGAATTCGACAAGGGCACAGAACTTCATGCCGTCTTCAAGACCGGCGAAGCACGAATTACCAACAACTAAGGCAACAACCAACAAGGAGCATCCATGAATGCAAAGATAGTGGCAACCTGCATCAGCGAAAACAAGGGCGAGCGCAAGACCCAGGTCGAACAGGTCGAACTGCGCCGGGAACACGGTATCATCGGTGACGCCCACGCCGGGGACTGGCATCGCCAGATCAGCCTGCTCGCCACCGAGAGCATCGCCAAGATGCAGGCGATGGGCCTGGATGTCGACAGCGGCGACTTTGCCGAAAACCTCACCACTCAAGGGATCGATCTGGTCGGTCTGCCGATCGGCACGCGCCTCAGGATTGGCGAGACCCTGCTCGAAGTCACCCAGATCGGCAAGGAATGCCACAATCGCTGTGCCATCTACCATCAGGCCGGTGACTGCGTGATGCCGAAGGAAGGGATCTTCGCGCGGGTGATCGAGGGCGGCATCATCAAGCCTGCAGATGCAATCGAAAATTTAGGCTGAAGGCCTGATCTGGCCACCAAGGCACCAAGAAAATCATCTTAACGGAGAGCCGCAGAGAGGGAGAGTCCGCCGAAAAAGGCTAAGATCTGAAGGTTTTGCTTTTAAAACCAAATAATAGATCTGGCCTACCCTGCGCTCTCCGCTTTTCTCTCCGTCACTGCGTTAAAAACGCCTGTGACCTTCTTGGTGTCCTTGGTGTCTTAAGCGAACAACGCGAGCGGGTGGCACATTAATTTTTCAGATTTTGCTCAAAAGGATCAATTCATGCTCAGCTACGATGAAGCAATAAAACTGGTACTCGACAACATCGCCCCCTTGCCGGCGGTTGAGAAACCGTTGGATGAAGCCGGTGGCTTGGTGCTGGCCGAAGCGATCAACGCGCGCTGGGACATGCCGCCGGCGGACAACTCGGCGATGGATGGCTTTGCCTTCGACTTTAACAGCTGGTCAGCCGCCACAGCCCTGCCGGTCATCGGCCGCAGCTATGCCGGTCATCCCCTGAACGAGTCTGTGCCGTCCGGTTCCGCCGTGCGCATCATGACCGGGGCACCGCTGCCGGACGGTTGTGACACCGTCGTCCCCCTTGAGCAGGTCGAAGAGAACGGCGACTCTATTCAGCTGCTAAAAGGCTGTAAGCCGCTCCAGCATGTGCGCTTTGCGGCGGAAGAATTCCACCGCGGCGACCTGCTGCTGCAGACCGGCACCTGCCTGCGGGCTGGGGAGATCGGCCTGCTTGCCGCGGCCGGAATCGCGCGGATTCTGGTCCATCCGGCACCAAAGGTGGCGATCCTCTCGACCGGCGACGAACTGGTTGACCTGGGTGAACAACCGGGGCCGGGGCAGATCGTCAACTCGAACCTGCATCTGCTCAGTGCACGCCTGCGCGAGAGCGGGGCCGAGGTGATCCCCCTCGGGATCGCCCTCGACGATGAGGCCGATCTCGATCAGCGCCTGCAGCTCGGACTGCAGGCCGACCTGCTGTTGACCAGCGGCGGGGTTTCGGTCGGCGACAAGGATCAGGTTCAGGACGCCTTTGTGCGCAACGGCTTTGAGAAGATTTTCTGGAAGGTCGCGATCAAACCGGGCAAGCCGGTGCTGTTCGGCAAGATCGGCCCACAGCCGGTCTTCGGCCTGCCCGGCAATCCGGCCTCCTCGGCGGCGACCTGTGAGCTCTTCACCATCCCCGCCCTGCGGCGGCTCGCCGGCCATCAGGATCCTTTGCCGCCGCGACTCAAGGTGCGGCTCGCCGCCCCGGTCAAAGGCGGTGGCAAGCGTCAGACCTTTCTCTGGGGCAGTCTGCATCCGGAATCAGACGGCTACCTGTTCACGGCATCGAATCGACAGGGCTCGGGTCAAAACCGTTCACTGCAGAGGGCCAATGCGCTCCTGCCGGTCGCGGTTGACTCCCCCGATCTGGAAAGCGGCACCCTGGTCGAGGTGCTGCTGATGCGTCTGCCCGCGGGAGAGGGCATATACTGATGGCAGACGCGTTGTTTTTTTCTGTTTTCCATTGTATCCTATTGAATCCCGGCCACAAACTGATCGGCCAGGTCACTAAAAACTGACTAATTCCCCCACGATGGGGAGCATACTTAAGGAGATAAAACATGTTCGGACTCGGCACACAGGAACTACTGATTATTCTGGTTCTGGTGATGATTGTCTTCGGCGCGGGCAAACTGCCCCAGGTCGGCGGCGCACTCGGCAAAGGCCTGCGTAACTTCAAAAAAGGGATGGGCGAGGCCGGCGAAGAGATCGAAGAGGCGCAGGTCGAAGAGATCGAGAAGAAAGAGGAAAAGGACGAGAAGAAAGAGGACTGATTCCAGCCTGAAAACTTCATCAAAAAAGAGCAGCCCGAAAATGGCTGCTCTTTTTTTGTTCTTATTCCGCTTCACCAGCGCCTAACGCCTAACGCCCAGCGCCAGATCTATCCGCCGATCCCCTGCATCTTGCGCCGCCGTTCCGGCACCCCGATCTCTTCGGCAATCCGATGGCGTTCCGGTTTGATCTGCACCGCCCCGAGCAGCAGTTGGGCCAACTCCTCATCACTGCAACCCTGGCGTAGCGGGGTGCGCAGATCGACCTCATCTTCACAGAAGAGACAGGGACGTAAAAAGCCATCCGCGGTCAGGCGCAGGCGGTTACACTCACCACAGAAGTGCTCTGAAACGGCGGGGATCACCCCAACCACTCCCTTGGCACCCTCATACTGATAGAGCCGGGCGGGACCGGCCGGGCCCCTGCGTTCGAGCTCTGTGAGCGGAGCGATTGAACGCAGCACCTCAGCTATTTCGGCGGCCGGAAAACGGCTTTCGGGTGGATAGTCGAGGCCGCCACTGACCGGCATGAACTCGATGAAACGCACCTGCCAATCATGCTCGAAGGTCAGACGGGCAAAATCGGCGATTTCATCGGCATTAACACCGCGAATCGGCACCATATTGAGCTTGAGGGGCCAGAGACCCGCCGCCTCGGCGGCATAGATTCCATCGAGAACCTTCTCGAGACCGGGACGACGGGTGATCTGTTCGAATCGTTCCGGCTTCAGGGTATCGAGGCTGATATTGACGCGCTGCAGGCCGACCTTTTTCAGCTCAGCGGCCTTGTCCGCCAACAGCAGGCCGTTGCTGGTCAGGGTCAGCTCCGGCTGCTCCGGCAGCTGGCAGAGCCGTTCAACAAAGGGGATTAAGCCTTTGCGCACCAACGGCTCTCCTCCGGTCAGACGGATCTTACGCACCCCATGCTCAACCGCAATCCGAGCAACGCGGAACAGCTCCTCAAAGGAGAGAACCTGACCATGCCCAACCGAGGGAACACCCTCTTCAGGCATGCAGTAACGACAGCGCAGATTGCAACGATCGGTGATCGAGATCCGCAGGTAGTCAATTTTTCGATTGAAGGTATCGCGCAAGAGAAAATCACCTCTAAAACTTGAAGTTGGTTGGAATCCAGAATACTCTCTCCGCCGCCGGCAGACAAGCCAATTGGCCCTTTTTTCACCATCGGCAGGGTTGTATGGCATTGAAATATCGTGTTAACCTGCAATTCGTTTCAACGTGAACTGATCAAGAATACTGGAGCAAAACATGAGTAAAGCACTAGGACTTATTTCGGGCGGCCTCGACAGCACCCTGGCGGCGATGGCCTTGATGCGTCAGGGGATTGAAGTCACCGGCATCTCGTTTGTGACGCCATTCTTCGGTGCCGGCAAGGCCAGAATCGCCGCCGAAAAGATCGGCTTTCCGCTAATCGTGAGCGAAATCAGCGACATCCATCTGCAGATGGTCAAAGACCCGAAATACGGCTACGGGCGCAACATGAACCCCTGCATCGATTGCCACGCGATGATGTTTCGTCTGGCGGGTGAAATCATGCAGAGGGAGGGTTTCGACTTCCTTTTTTCAGGCGAGGTGCTCGGTCAACGGCCGATGAGCCAGAACGCCAACGCCCTGCGCAGCGTCGCCAACCACTGCGATTATACCGACAAGGTGCTGCGGCCGCTGTCGGCCAAGCTGCTGCCGATCACCCCGATGGAAGAGAGCGGCCTGGTCGATCGCGAACAGCTGCTCGATTTCCAGGGTCGCTCACGCAGACCCCAGCAGGCACTGGCGGTTAAATGGGGCTATGCCGATTATCCTTCAAGCGGCGGCGGCTGCCTGCTGACCGAGGCCGGTTTCTCCGATCGCCTGCGTGATCTGCTTGAGCATGACCCCCAGGCATCTGCCAACGACGCCGAACTGCTCAAGGTCGGTCGCCAGTTCCGCCTGTCGAAAAAATGCAAACTGGTACTCGGTCGCAACCAGGCCGATAACGATGCCATGACCAAGCTGATTAAAAGTGAACACACCCTGCTGCGCAGCGCCAATTTCAGTGGCCCCTTAGGTCTGCTCTGCGGTGAGTTCGACCCTGCGACGCTGGAGGTTGCAGCGGCGATTGTCGCCAGCTATGGTAAGGGGAAGAACGAAACCGAGGTTGATGTCCTCAGCATCCGTAGCGGAGCAGAGACCGGCCTGCGGGTTGCACCACTGGCACGGGAAGAATCGCTGAAGCTGCTGCTGTAAGCCGACAGAATGCAACCCGGCAGGAAACTAAGTGGGAGCGGTGTCTAGATTCATCCAATCCCCTTCGCATGAAACAGCCTGTCGACCAAGCGGAATTGTGCCTATGCGGTTTCGCCCTTATCCAGACGGTAGGGTTTCCCATTCCCTGGATCTTCGCCTCGTGCGGGTCTCCCGTCCAGGGGAGGTGGTCGATGGGAAAAACCTGGAAACAGCCCCCTTATCCGCGGACAAAGATAGCGATGACCAGCGTGAACCTCGCGGATAGCATTTGCGATATGCTGTTCCCCCGCCATGCTCACAATGTACCCGGCGGCCCCGGCCTTAAATGCCTGCATGATATAAGTCTTACTATCCTGCAAAGCCAGAAAAACAATCGGCAGCTGCGGGCTCGCCGCTTTTAAAGCGGCCAAAGTCGCCAGACTTCCCCCGGCAGAAGCGGTCCCGTCCAATAGCAGAACATTCGGCTGTAGTTTTTCTGCCAACAGGGTTGCAGCCGAGCTGTCTGCCCCCTCCCCAATGAGAACGATATCTGACACCACACCAATAAATTTCCGCAACTCAACCA
>JAUXIR010000116.1 GCA_030620915.1 Geopsychrobacter sp.
ACCGCTGCTGCGTGGTGAGTTGGAGCTGAGTCTGAGCAGGCCGCGGATTAAGCCGCAACGCAAGAAGAAGCCCGCGCGTAAAATTGTCGGCATCGAATACGACGAGCAACTCTTTCAACTGCTGCGGGCCAGGCGTAAACAGATTGCCGATCGCGATGCCGTACCGCCTTATGTGGTCTTCGGTGATGCCAGTTTGGCTGAAATGGCCGCCGTGCTGCCGACTCGCGAAGCGGACCTACTCGAAATCAACGGTGTCGGGCAGACAAAGCTCAAGCGTTACGGAGCCGAATTTATTGCAGAGATCGTTGGGTATATCAGCCGCTAGGAAAAAAACATGAAAATCGTATCCTTCAATGTGAACGGCCTGCGGGCCAGGTTCCACCAGATGCAGGCGCTGATTGCCAAGCATGCGCCCGATATCCTCGGTCTGCAGGAGATCAAGGTTAACGACCCCGACTTCCCCTTGGAGGCCATCGGCGAAATGGGCTATCGGGTGGTCTATCACGGGCAAAAGACCCATTACGGCGTGGCGCTGCTGTCGAAGCTCGAGCCGCAACATGTCCAAAAAGGCTTTGCCGGCGAGACTGGAGACCATCAGCGCCGCCTGGTGATCGCCAGCTACCCGCTTGATGACGGACGGACTCTGCGCGTGGTGAACGGCTACTTTCCGCAAGGGGAGAGCCGCGCACATCCGACCAAGTTTCCCAATAAACGAGATTTCTACGCCAACCTGCAGCTCTGGCTCGAAAATGAGGCCGACCCGCAGGACCTGCTGCTGGTGATGGGGGATCTGAATATCTCACCGCAGGATTGTGATATCGGGATCGGTGCCGACAATGCCAAGCGCTGGCTGCGCACCGGCAAGTGCAGTTTTCTGCCCGAAGAGCGCGAGTGGCTGGACAGGGTCAAGGCCTGGGGTCTCATCGACAGCTACCGGGCGATGAACCCTGCAGTTACGGATCGCTTCAGCTGGTTCGATTACCGCTCGCGCGGATTCGAGGCCGAGCCGAAACGCGGTTTGCGTATCGATCTGATCATGGCGACTGCCCCGCTGATGGAGAGTTGTATTTCGACAGGGATCGATTATGAATTGCGTGGTATCGAAAAGCCTTCGGACCATTGTCCGATCTGGGCGGAATTCGAGCTGTGAGTGATTAAAAAAAAAGGATTGAAATGGCTGCTGGCAGGGCTCTGGGTGGCACTGTTGGTTGTTGCGCTGCTCCTCTGGCAGCAAAGCGAGCTAGCGCTGCCGGAGATTCCGTACTGGATTGAGTCTCAGCTGGAAGCCTTCGGTCTGTGGAAGGCCGCGACCATTTACATTCTGATCTTCGCCTTGCGCCCCTTCCTGCTCTTTCCTGCCACCTTGCTGACGGTTTCATCCGGCCTGCTGTTCGGCCCCTGGCTGGGAATCCTCTTTACGATTATCGGCGAGAACGCCAGCGCCAATGTGGCCTTCTGCGTAGCGCGCTGGTTCGGGCGTGACTGGGTGAAGAAGAAGGCCGGAATCTCACTGCAGAAATGGGAAAAAAGAATCGCGGAGAACGGGCTGATGACCGTGTTGATCCTGCGCCTGATCATGCTGCCCTTCGATGCGGTCAACTATGGCTGTGGATTGACGGCGGTACGCCAGCGTGACTATGCCATCGGCACCTTTATCGGGATATTGCCGGCGCTGATCGCCTTCGTGCTGCTGGGCGGGATCGGCTCGGCCGGGGTCCAGAATCGATTCTGGCTCCTCGTCGCTTCGGTTGTTTTCCTGGTGCTGGGGATTCTGCTGGCCCGTTGGTTAGGGCGACGGGAAAAATCAGCCTCTGCGGAGGAGCAATAGTGGGAAGGCGAGCAGCATAAAGGCCCCGGCAGAGAGGAAGAGGGTAGAAAGCCCGGCCAATTCTCCGATCAGGCCGAGGAGTAACGAGCCGACAAAGGCCCCGCCATCGATACTGCCGGTAAAGATGCCGGTCACCTTGCCCCGCACCTCATAGGCCTCACCCCGGATCGCCATGGCGTTGAGCGAGGGGAAGAGCAGACCATGACCTGTCCCCGAGAGCAGCCCGCTGATCATCAGTAGTGAACTGCGGTCGCAGTAAGGGAGGTAGAACATCCCGGCGGCAGCCAGGGCAATCCCCCAGGGGAGCAATTGTGCCTCGCCGCAGCGATCGGCTATGCGGCCGGCAAACAGCCTGATCCCGACCGCAGCGGCTGAATAGGCGAGATAGTAGCTTGAGATAAAACCGATACCCCGTTGTTCGGCCAGGGGTGCGACAAAGGTGCTGGTTGCCGCCACTCCAAAACCGAAGATCCCCGCGATCAGAGCGATCAACAGGTGTTTGCGCTGCGCTAATAACTTGAAAAAACCATTTGATACCGATCTATCAGCCGGCGGCCGTCTGACCTCCGTGACCGGCAGGTGAAGCAGGAGTCCGCAGCCCGCAAGTAATGCCGAACAGATAAAGAGTGCCGGAAAACCGCCAAAATCGATAACCAGTTCGGCTATCGCCGGTCCGAGTGCGAATCCGATCAGTCCCGAAGTGCCGAACATACCGATGCCTTCGTTGAGGCGTTCTGCGGGAATCAGGTCGACAATAAAGGTAAAGATCGCGGTAAAACAGATGGCGATCCCGATGCCATGGATCACGCGCAGCAAGATCAGCGGCCAGAAGAACTCGGTAAGATCCCCTGCCAGGGGTAGATAGCAGAGGGGGGCCAGGGTCATGATCAGGCTACCGATGCTGTAACTGCGCTTGCGCCCGATCCGGTCGATCATCTCCGAGACCCAGGGGCGACAGACCGCCGAAGCCAGGGCGAAGCTCCCCATCAGCAGGCCGATATCGGTCTCACTGCCGCCATGGGCACTGATAAATAACGGGAAGAGGAAGAAGCCGGAAAAACTCGCTACGATCATCAGGTTGGTCATGAACAGCGCGGCAAAGGCAGGGGTATAGAGCATGGCTACTTATCTCAGAGCAGAGTCTGGCCGGTTAAGGCCAGGGTCGCGACCAGAGTGTAGCGGGCTGTTTTGCCGATAGCGACCAACAGAATAAAATTGCCAAAACGATGACGCAACATCCCGGCGACCAGACACAGTGGGTCACCGACGATCGGTAACCACGAAAAGAGCAGGGCCCAGCTGCCGTAGTGGGCGAACCAGTTTTGAGCCCTTTGTTGTTGCTGCAAGCCGATCCGCAACAGCTTTTCGATCAGCCAACGACTGCCGCCAAGACCGATCAGGTAACTGGTCACCGCCCCCAGGCTGTTGCCGAGGCTCGCAACGCCAACCGCAGACAGGGGATCGCTACCACCCAGCAGCAAGGTCACCAGCAGCCACTCCGAGCCTAAGGGGATCAGGGTAGAAGCACAGAGGCTTAGAAGAAAGAGTGACAGCAGGCCATGTTGGGTTAGAATTTCAGGCATAAGCTCGGACTATACCAGAGGCGTAGGGTGGAAGAAAGCTCGGGTCTTGCCGACCGGGCGCGACAGGTGTAGAGTGTCGCTTTAGTTAACTCTCCTCACCCGGAACAGACGACGAAAAACTATGAATCGCGAACAGACATTCGACAAGATCCGTGCCCTGCTGGAGATGATCAAGTTCTCCCACACCATCTTCGCCTTCCCCTTTGCGCTGTTCGGCGTGGTGCTGGCCAGTCTCGCTAGCGGTGAACTGCCGGGGATTGGGCAGGTCTTCTGGATTTGCGTCGCCATGGTCGGAGCACGGAGCGGTGCCATGGGGTTGAACCGTCTGATCGATGCCGGGATCGATGCCGACAACCCGCGGACTGCCGAGCGGCACATTCCGGCCGGCAAGGTATTACCGAGCGAAGCCTGGTTGTTTATCCTGGCTTCGCTGAGTGTTTTTGCTTTCGCCGCCTGGATGCTCAACCCTCTCTGTTTCAAGCTGGCGCCGGTCGCCATCGGTCTCTTTGTGCTCTATGCCTACTGTAAGCGCTTCAGTCATTATGCGCATATTGTGTTGGGGATCTGTCTGGCCGCGGCGCCGATCGGGGCCTATATCGCCCTGCGCGGCAGTCTCGACTGGTCGGTTGTGGCCTTGGGGCTGGCGGTGCTCTTCTGGGTCGCCGGATTCGATATCTTTTATGCCCTGCAGGATTTTGAGTTCGATGTTGAACACGGCCTGCACTCGATCCCTTCACGTCTGGGCCTCGAAAAATCTTTTCTGCTGGTGCGCATCTTCCACGGGCTGATGCTGCTGTTTTTACTGCTGGTTCTTCCCGGCAGCGGTCTCGGCTGGATCTACTTCAGCGGGGTGTTGGTGGTGGCCGGGCTGCTGCTTTATGAACACGGACTGGTCAAGCCTGATGACCTGTCGAAGCTGGATGCAGCCTTCTTCAACATGAATGGCTATATCAGCGTGACGATCTTTGTCTTTGCGCTGGTGGATGCGGTAATTTGAAATTAGCAAGGCCTATGTAACGCAGAGGTGGAGAGAAGGAGAGCGCGCGGAGAAAAGCGAAGATCTTTTTTGCTCTTTACTTAAATCCAATTCTTGATTTTCTCTGCGGTTCTCTCCGGCTCTGCGTTAAAATGGTTTTTAAGCAGTTTTGGAAAAGGGATTCATGCAGAAAATTGTGGTCGGCATAACCGGAGCTTCCGGTTCTATTTACGGCCTGCGGCTGGTCGAAGAGCTTTTGCGCGCCGAAAAAGAGGTGAGTCTGCTGCTGAGTTCGGCCGGTCGACAGGTGTTGGCTCATGAGACCGGCCTGCAGCTCGATTCGAACCCGACCGCCTGTCTGCGGCAGTTGCGTGACCATTTTGCCGCGCATGAGAATCTGAAGAGCTACGCAATGGATGATTTCTTTGCGCCGGTGGCCAGCGGTTCCAATGCCCCCGACGCGGTGGTCATCTGCCCCTGTTCGATGGGGACCCTCGGCCGAATCGCCGCCGGGCTTTCCGACAACTTGCTTGAACGAGTGGCCGATGTCGCACTCAAGGAGCAGAAAAGACTGCTGCTGGTGCCGCGCGAAACTCCCTTGAATCAGATTCATCTGCAGAACCTGCTGCGTGTTTCTCAGGCTGGTGGACAGATTCTGCCGGCGATGCCGGCCTTTTATCAGCAGCCGCAGAGCATCGAAGATCTCGTCGATTTTGTGGTCGGCAAGGTATTGGATAATCTCGGCATAGCGCACCAACTATTTTCTCCCTGGGGAGAGTCTTGATCATAGTGGACTATAAATGAACGAACTGTTTGCAACCCTCAAGGAAAAAGTCGCTGCCGGCCGGCGCATCAGTGATGAGGATGCCCTGACCCTGTTTGAGTCGAACGACCTGCTCGCCATTGGTGAACTGGCGGCAGCGGCCAATCGGCGCAAGAACGGCGACAAGGTCTATTTTAACGTTAACCGGCATATCAACTACACCAACCTCTGTGTCAACCGCTGTAAATTCTGTGCCTTCTCCAAGGAGGCTGCAGAGCCGGGCGTCTACACCCTGGCGTTGGAACAGATTGCTGGGAAGGCGCGTGAAGCGGCCGATGCTGGCGCCACCGAAATTCACACCGTCGGCGGGCTGCACCCCGATCTGCCCTTTGAGTTCTATCTGCAGATGCTAAAGACCATCAAGCAGGTTGACCCCAGGCTGCATATCAAGGCCTTCACCGCGGTGGAGATCGACTATTTTGCCCGGCTATCCGGGCTGAGCATTGAGGGCGTCATCGCCGCGCTTAAGGATGCCGGTCTCGGTTCCTTGCCCGGTGGCGGTGCCGAAATTCTGGGCCAAAGAGTACGCGATCAGATCTGTCCCGAGAAGATCAGTGGTGCGCGTTGGCTTGAGGTGACCGAAAAGGTGCATGCCGCCGGTCTGCGCAGCAATGCCACCATGCTCTTCGGCCATCTGGAAGCATA
>JAUXIR010000308.1 GCA_030620915.1 Geopsychrobacter sp.
TCGGCGTAGGTGCTGTCGATAATCGTTCCGTCGGCTAGCTTACCGGTAAAGTTGATTGTGACCTTGTCTGCTTCTTTTGCCTGTGCCATCGGTTTTCTTCCTTTGTGTGCGAGATGAGTCAGTCGCTTCTCTGCAGTTTTTTGGGGGACTATAGGGGCCAACATCCTATTTTATTGATAACGGGACCCCTTGATTGGTTGACGCTGTGGCTTACTTTCGTGTGCGTTTCGGCCGTTCGCGTCGACGTTTTTTCTTCTCTTCCACCACGGCGACTGGTTCATTCAGTGGTTTGTCCCGTGCCGCACTGACACAGATACAGCGATTGAGCAGGCGGGTTCCATCGAGCATGTTGATCGCCTCCTTGGCCTCTGCGTTGGTCGCCATACGGATGAAGGCCTGGCCTTTGAAGTTGCCGGTTCTTACATCTTTGAGCATGTTGATCGCGCGAACCGTACCGCAGACCGAGAACAGCTTCTGCAGGTCTTCCTCGACGACTTCGAACGAGATATCGCCAACGTAGATTTCGTTGACCTTCGATTTCTTACTCATCCTGCGGGCCTTTCTTGGCTGTTTCGTCAGATATGTCACCCCGCTGATTATAGCCCGGGCAGCCGGTCTCTTCGGCATGTTTCCGGTGTTCCGGATAGGCACGACAGTGATCCGGTTTGATCGAGTCGATGCCACAGATGTGGCCCTTGCCGGCAATCAGAGCGAGCAGCCAGGGGCAACGTTCCACATCCTCGCCTGTTTCGGGATCGACCCAGGCGGTGTGCAGTTGGTTGCCTGGACCGAGCTCGAGAGTCTCTACCCAGGCGAGCAGATCATCTCGTCCTAGTTGCTGCCAGCGTCGCAGGTCAGCATCACTGACGCAACCATTATAGGCATCGATCAGGGTGAGACAGCAATGACCGCAGCAGCGGCAGTTAAATTTGGGAGCCATTGAAATCCAACTTGTGGTTATCTTTCATGTTATCAACTGCACTGAAGAGGCTGATTACATCCGTTCAAGGGTGCCGATACCGAGCAGGGCAAGCCCTTGCTTGAGGATACGCGCGGTTAACAGGCAGAGTTGGAGTCGGCTGTTGCGTGAAATTTCAGTTTCGGCGGTCAGCACCGGACAGTTTTTATAGAAGCTGGAAAAGGTCGATGCCAGGTCATAGAGATAGCCACAGAGCAGGTGAGGGGTGCCACGTTCTGCGACCCGGTTAAGAATCTCGGCAAACTGAATTTGACGATTGGCCAGCTCCCGCTCAATCTCTTCGCCGAGGATGATTTCACCGGCAAGCTTGTCTACATCGATTTCTGCCTTGCGGAAGATACTCGCGACCCGCGTATAGGCGTAGAGCATATAGGGGCCAGTGTCGCCTTCGAAACTGATCATATTGTCGAAGCTGAACAGGTAGTCACTGCTGCGATTTTTCGACAGGTCGGCATATTTGATCGAGGCGATGCCGATGACGCGGCCGATCTCGTTGAGTTCGGTTGCATCCATCTCTGGGTTCTTCTCTGCAACCAGATCTCGTGCACGTTTTTCTGCTTCGTCGATCAGATCGGCTAGCTTGGCGACGCTGCCACTGCGGGTTTTAAAGGGTTTGCCGTCATCCCCCATGACAGTGCCAAAACCCATATGTGCGACCTCTGTCGTCTCAGCCAGAAATCCCGCCTTGCGGGCTACGGCAAACAGGTGTTTAAAATGATGGGATTGGCGAACATCGACAAAATAGAGAATGCGGTCGGCCTTGAGTTGGTTCTGGCGATAGCGTAATGCGGCCAGATCGGTGGTGGCGTAGAGGAAGCCGCCGTCTTTCTTCTGGACAATCATCGGCAAGGGACTGTCGTCCTGACCCTTGAATCCATCCAGAAAGACACATTTAGCGCCTTGATCCTCGGTCAGCAGGCCCGTCTCGTCCAGATCGCTAACCACCCTGGGCAGGTCGCTGTTATAGGCACTTTCACCGTGAATCGCTTCGGAATTGAGACCGACGCCGAGGCGATCATAGATTTTTTGACAATGGCTGAGGGATATATTCAGAAACTCCTGCCAGAGCGCGAGGCAGTTCTTGTCTCCCGATTGCAGTTCGACCACCAGCTGGCGTGAGCGTGCGGCAAATTCTTCTGAGTCATCGAACTGTTGCTTGGCCTGGCGGTAGAAGTTCTCCAGATCGGAGAGTTCCATGCTGATTTCACGATCGGCATGGCGGAACTGTTCCATCAGGGCCAACAGCATACCGAACTGGGTTCCCCAATCACCAACATGATTCTGGCGGATAACTCGATGACCCAGGAATTCGAGGGTGCGAGCGACGGCATCACCAATGATCGTCGAACGCAGGTGGCCGACGTGCATCTCTTTGGCCAGGTTGGGCGAAGAGTAGTCGATCACCACGGTCTGCGGTTGCTGGACCGGTGGAACCCCCAGATGCGAGTCGGCAAGAGCAATGGCGACCTGACGCGTCAACCAGCTTTCATCGAGGAAAAAGTTGATGAAGCCGGGGCCGGCAATCTCGACCCGTTCGATGGCGCCATCCTGCGGGAGCAGCGCGACAATCTTTTCGGCGATCTGGCGTGGGTTTGCTTTTGCCGGTTTCGCCAGGGTCAGTGCCAGATTACTGGCAAAGTCGCCGTGGCTTTTATCCTTGGTGCGCTCAACGGTAAAGCGTGGAGTCAGGTCAGTGGGTAAAACCTGTTGTTTTTTCAGCTCATCGACAACCTGCAGCAGTTGTTCGCTTACGTATTCTTTCACCTGTTTTCTCCTGAGAATTGGGCCGATCATGTAAGGCAGCGCATCATTTCACTTCCAGGTATAAAAATCAATTCAACAAGGCGTCGATCCGCCGATTGATATGCCGGTGAATGCGAAAATTGTTTGACACCTGGAATGACGTTGGGGGTGTTTCAGGCGTCGAGGGGAAGGATGGTTGTACAATTGCGCCCGCCGTGCTTGGAGGCGTAGAGCGCACGATCGGCCGTTTCGATGATTGTTTTCTTGTCCCTTCTGTCTGACGCCGGTGTGCAACAGGTCCCGCCGACGCTGATGGTGACCTTTAGTTCTTGATGGTTTATCAGGGTTGCCATCTGTTCGACGCTTCGGCGTAAGCGTTCTGCAAAAATCTTAAGTCCGGACTCA
>JAUXIR010000239.1 GCA_030620915.1 Geopsychrobacter sp.
CTGGTATTGACCAGACCCATCACCGCCATGTGGCTGACGCCGGCCTGGCGCAAGCGGGCCAGACCGCGATCAATAATCTCAGTCTGTCCCAACCCGGCAAAAAAATGACAGTGGACGTCTATAATCTCCCGCTGATCGGAATCTTCCATATCGATGCGCACCTTTAGAATCTGAAACGATCCGTGCCCACCTGGAATCTCCAGGTGGGCACGGATTTTATGCAATCAGGAAATAACTCAGCAATTTTCCCATTTGGCCGGACGCTTCTCAAGAAAAGCGGTCAGGCCCTCGACCGCGTCCTTGGTCTCCATCAGCTGAGCGAGATAGAGGGTCTCGACCCGCTCCAGCTTGGCGATGACGCGCTGCCGGTACTCGTCCCGCGCGGCCGACACCGCGAAACGCAGGGTGCTGGCACTGCTTGGGGCCAGATATTTATCGAAATAAGCCAGGGCGGCCTCTTCCGGATCGTCGGCGAGGCGATCGATCAGGCCGGTGGCCAGGGCTTCCTCGGCCCCCATGCTGCGCCCGGAGAGGAGTAGATCTTCGGCCTTGGCCTGGCCGATCCGTTCGGGGAGCAGGCAACTGGCCGCCGGGGCAAAGACCGCCAGCTTGATTTCCGGCTGACCGAGCTTGGCATCGGGTGCGGCAAACAGCATGCTGCCGGCCGCGGCGACTTCCAGCCCGCCACCCAGGCATTGGCCCTTGATCGAGACCAGCAGCGGCAGCGGACAGTTGAGCATGCTGCGCACCAGAGAGTGCAGCGCCTTGAGCATCTCGGCGCACTGTCCGGGCAGGTGTTCATCGACGCTGGCCCCGAAACTGAAATGCGGGCCTTCATGGTCGAGCAGAACTGCGCGCAACTCCTTGGTATCCCGATACTCGGCCAGGGCGGCATCTAAGGCGGCGATCATGGCGGCATCGACGATATTGGCCTTGGGCCGCGCCAGGCGTAAACGGAGCAGACTGCCATCACGCTCGAGCCAGACCTTCAACGGACTTTCACTCATGGATTTGTCCTTCCCTAAAAGTACGGTTTTATAAAGCCGAAAACAGGTTAGCCACCAAGAGACCAAGAACGTCAAACGAGAAATCCTTTAACGCGGAGACGGAGAGAAAAATCAAAATCGCCTCTTTGCTTTTCTCTGCTCTCTCTCCCGCTCTGTGCCTCTCCGTTAAAAAAAGGTTTCTTGGTGCTCTTGGTGCCTTGGTGGCGAGTTCGTCGTTATTTCCCCGGCATCAGGCTTTCGATCAGCTCTTCGGTCCATGGAACCCCTTTGGCCAGTCCCTGACGCAGCTTGACGAAATCGATTTCGCGGCCGGTCTCCTTGTTACCTTCGTTGAAGGCGCGGAAGCCGGTACGGGCCTCGTTCATCATGTTGAGTGCCAGCCAGGCGCGGGAGTTTTCCTTATTCTGGTTCCAGGCCTGAAGCTTCGGCTTGCGCAACTCTTCGAGGCTCTTGGTCATGCACTCGGGGAAGGTCTCGATCAGCTTGGCGCAGAGTTCCTCGACCTTCTCATCGAGCAGGCTCAGGTCGATTTCACCGCTTTTGATCAGGTCGCGACCATCCCTGAAGGCACTGCCGCTGCGGAACTCGCCGAGGATAATCCGGCCGTACTCGTCAAGCATCCGATCGGTGATCACGGTCGGATTGGCGACAAACTTGCCGTCGATCTTCAGCGCCGGAACCACGTCGGCGATGATCCCGAGACGCGCCGCCTTGTGGGCCGAGAAGGGCTCGCAAAGGGTGCCGGAGACCATCGCCTGCTCGCAGCCGATCATCACCGGCAGGAAATCGGTCGCGCCGCCGATCGCCGCCGAGCCGTGTTTGGGGCCGGCCTGGCCGAAGTTGGCGAGGTCGTGGGAGATGGTGAAATCGCAGGCCATGCCGATCTCCTGACCGCCGCCGATGCGCATGCCGTTGACCCGGCAGACCACCGGCTTGTCGCAATCCAGAATCGCCGAAACCATGTCATTGAACAGGCGCATGTACTGGCGGTACTCCTGCGGGTTGCCGGCATAGTACTCGGCATATTCCTTGGTGTTGCCACCGGTGCAGAAGGCTTTTTCGCCGACGGCGGTAAAGACCACGGCGTTGACTTCGCGATCGACCGAGGCCCGACGGAAGGCCAGAATAGTCGCCTTGACCATGTCGGTCGTATAAGAGTTGAACTGCTTGGGATTGTTGAAGATGATCCAGGCGTTGTAGAGCCCTTCGGCCACCGAGCCGTCGCGGCGCTTGGCCGGGCGCTTTTCATATTGAACCATGCCGTCACAGAGACTCTCAATCTCCTGAGAGACCAGGTTGTGATCGATCAGGCTGGCTGGTGAGGTATCGGCAATAATTTGATCGGTTGTAGACATTTTTTTAATCTCCTCTTAATTGATTTAGATATCAGGGAACCAGGATCGCCCGACGTTGCATTTTTTGTTGATGTACCGCATCAAATACAGCGTTGATTTCAGCCAGCGGTTTCTGTTCAACGAAAGCTTTAAGCTCGACCTTACCGTCGAGCACCAGATCAAGGGCCGCCGGGTAGTGTTCCGGCAGACAGCCCCAGTTGCCCAGCGCGCGGGCGTGGAAGGCCATCAGGTTGGAGAGCCGGATATCAACCTTGTCCATGGTGAAACCGACCACACTCAGGGTGGCACCGTGCACCATCAGACCGTAGGCCGATTCCTGGCCCGGTTTGCTGCCGGAGCATTCGAAGATGAACCATTCGGTGCTCGGCAGGCCGTTCTCCTTGGCAAATGCGCCGATCGCTTTTTTGAGATCGCGACCGCTGATTTCACGCGCATTGAAGGTGATGGCCGCACCATGCTCGGCGATGGAATCCAGCTTGCCCTGGTCGATATCGATGGCGACCACCGTGGCGCCGAAGGCCTTGGCCATCTGCACGCAATAACCACCGACGCCACCGACACCGATGATTATCGCCAGACTGCCTTCGGTGACACCGGCCTGATGGACCGCCTGGTAGGGGGTGGTGACCGCATCGGCGACCACCGAGACATCGGCCAGTTCCAGACCCGCGGCGCTGAGTCGTTGCTCGTCGACCGGACAGAGCCCCTTGGTCGGCACCACGATGTGACTGGCGAAGCCGCCCTGGATATCGTTGCCCGGCATCATCTGGCTGCGACAGATGGTCCCCTTGCCGCGCTTGCAGAGGTCACATTCGCCGCAGGGGATAACCGCCGGGATGATGACCGCCTTGCCCAACCAGTCACCCGCGCCCTCTCCGGCAGCAACCACCCGACCGCTGATTTCGTGACCCAGGGCCAGTGGCAGTTCCGAGTTGGTCCGCACACCATCGTAAAAGAAACCCAGATCGGTATGACAAACCCCGCATCCGGCAACCTCGACCACCACCTCACTCGCTTTAGGCTGAGCAAGAAATTCCTGGCGGGTCAACGGTTCATTCACTCCATTCATCATCCAACGATAAGCAGTTATCGACATAATATTTTCTCCTATTAGGTCTATTTCGGGTCGCTATTTTCGCGACGCGTGAAGGTTGTCTGGTCTGCAAGCTTGAGAAAGGTTTCACGCAGGCTCGCTGGCATGCTGCAGGGTCGCCGCGACTCGCGTTTGACCCAGATGTGACTGGTGTAGCCGGTTGACAGAATCCTATCGTCGCGCCTGACCCGATAGCCGAATTGCAGGCTGCGGCTGGCGACCCAGTCGAGCCAGCAACTGACATGAAGGGTATCACCGTAGCAGGCGGCCAGCCGGTAGTTCTGCTGGGCCTGGGTAATGATCATGAAGACCCCGAGCTCTTCAATTTGAGGGTAGGGCTTGCCTGCCTCGGCACAAAACCTCGTCCGGGCCAGCTCGAACCAGATCAGATAGTTTGCATGATGCACGATCCCCATCTGATCGGTTTCAGC
>JAUXIR010000051.1 GCA_030620915.1 Geopsychrobacter sp.
CCGAGGATGATAATGACCAGGCCGAGGCCGTAGAGCGCGTTCTTCTGCAGCAGCGACATGCGGCTTTCAAAGAGTTCGGAGGTGTCGTTCCATGAGGCGAGTTTGATGCTCTCAGGCAACTGCAGGCGTTTGGTCGCGATGTAGCTTTGCACCAGTTCCGATATCTCGGTCGGTTTCTGCTCGCCGATGCGGAAGACATTCACCATCGCCGCAGGTAACCCATCGAAGCGTGCGTATTCATCGGTGTCGGCGAAGCCGTCAACCACGCGCGCAATATCACTTAATTTGACCTGAGTGCCATCGGGGTTGCTGAGGATGATGATGTCGGCATATTCGGGACCGAAGTAGCGGCGCTCCTTGGTGCGGAGCAGGATCTCTCCACCGGCAGTTTTTACCGAACCACCGGGCAGGTCGAGGGAGGCGCTGAGGATTCTGCTTGCTACCTGCTCGAGGGTCAGGTGGTACTGGCGCAGGCGATCTTCGGCGATCTCGACGGAAATTTCGAAGGGACGTACCCCGCCCAGTTCGACCTGGGTGATGCCCGGCAGTTCAAGCAGTTCGTCACGGATTGTTTCGGCCTGCTGACGCAGGCTGCGTTCGCCGACCTGGCCGTAAACCACCAGCGAGACGACCTCGCGGCGATTGAGCAGCTTGCTGACGATCGGCTTTTCGGCGTCCTCGGGGAAGGTGGTGATCCGGTCGACCTCACTCTTGATATCCTGCAGTACCCGATCAGGGTCCTGATCGGAATAGATCTCGGCGATGACGCTCCCCGAACCCTCGTTGGCACTCGATTTGAGTTGCTTGATGCCGTCGACTCCGGTCAGGCCCTCCTCGATCTTGAGCAGGATCCCCTCTTCGACCTCTTCAGGACCGGCGCCGGGGTAGGCGACCGAGACCGAGATGCGGTCGAGGGAAACCTCGGGAAAGACCTCCTGCTTGATCTCCGGGGCCTTGATGATACCACCTAAGATCAGGACCAGCATCAGCAGGTTGGCAGCCACATGGTTGCTGGTCATCCAGCGGATGGCAGCGTTCATTGTGCTATCTCCCGGTCCTGCGGGCGGAGTTTCATCCCGGTTGCGGAGCCTGAGATATTGGTCAGAATCAGCCGTTCTCCACCCTGTAATCCCTGATCGATCAGCAACCTCTGTTGTTGACGCCGCAGTACGCGCACCGGGCGGATTTCCAGCTGATCATTTTCATCCGCCAGCCAGACGACATCGCCTTCACGCAGGGCGCTGCGCGGAATGCTGACCACCTGGTCGAGGCTTGCGCCCTCAATTTCAATATCGACACACAGGCCATTGGCCAGCGGGATGTCATTTGCCTTTTTCGGTCGTCTGAGTCGGTAGGGATCATCGACGCTGATCGCGATTTTTGCCATGCGACTGGCGTTGTCAATCTCGCCGAAGGTCCGGCTGACGGCGCCCTGCCAGCGGTAGAGATGGCCACCGATCAGGGCTGAAACGGTACAGCTCGAACCTTTTTTGCCACTGCCGGCGCTTGGAATGTCGAGCCAGCGCAGCTCAGCGAGCGGCAGGGGCACGATGATTTCGGTCCGATCGGTTCCGGCGAACAGCGCCAGCGGATTCCCACTGCGAACGTATTCACCCAGATCGACCTTTTTGCTGCGCAGCCGGCCATTGAAGGGGGCGAAAATGCCGGTACGTTCCAGGTTCAGCCTGGCCAGATCGAGGCTGGCCTGTGCCGCAGCCAGATCGGCTTTCGCACTGTCGAGTTGTGGCCGCCGCAGAACCAGTGCACCGGGTTCACCCTTATCTGCCAGCTCAAGCTGGTCCCATTCCCGGCGGGCAATAGCGGATTGTTCCTCTTCGGTTTGCAGCCCGGTTCTGGCGCGGGCCAGATCGGCTTCGGCCTTCTGTATGGCCAGACGGTAGTCGCGGGGATCGATCTCGAGCAGTTTCTCCCCTTTACGGAAAAAACCGCCTTCGACAAAGGTCGGTGAGACCCAGGTCAGTTTACCGTTAACCTCAGCAACCACCGAGATCTCGTGAAGCGGTTCTGCCGTGCCGGTGGCACGGACGATGGCGCGTTCAGGCTGGCGAACCAGCAGGATAGTTTCGACCAGCAGCCCGGGGTTGATCTGCGGCTTCTTCGCCGGGGCTTTGCGTGATTTAACCGTCGCAACGGCTCCCAGCGCCGCGATCAGCAGAATCAGAATCGGCAGAATGATTTTTAGCCGGTTGGATTTAGTCTTCATCTTAGTTGAGCTCCTTATGCTCTTTAAATCTTAGCTCTATTTCGGCTTCCATCCAGCTGCCGCCCAGCGATCGGGCCAGAGTTATCCGATCGCTGACCAACTGGCGGCGAGTCGCGAGTAATTCGTTTTGGGTCAGGATGAAGTTGCGTTGTGAGATCAGGACCGGAAGATAATCGTTGAGGCCGCGCAGGTAGTTGGCGAGTGCCAGCTGTTGGCTTGCAGCGGCCGCCGCTGCAGAGTTTGTCAGCAGGTTGATGCGCTCTTCCCCTTCGCGGTTGGCCGACAGGGCATCCTCGACTTCGCGCCAGGCATCGAGAATCGCTTGCCGGTATCCCGCCAACCGTTCACGCACGACAGCCCGACTGCGGACGACTTCAGCTCGGCGTCTGCCAGCATCTATCAAGGGCATTGCGGGTTGGACCAGCAGTTGCCAGAAGCTTCCCGTAAGGGTGCCGATTCCGAAGTCGTTCTGTAGAAAGCCGTAATTGGCTGCAAGGTTCAGTGTCGGAAGGCGCTCGGCAATAGCTGCGGCAACCTCGGCATCGGCGGATTCCAGTTGATTGAAACGTTCCCGAATGTCGGGGCGTCTATGGAGAAGGTCCGCGGGAATTCCGGTCGGAAACTGTTCCGCAATCAAAGGGATTTCTGCCAGGGAACCCGTGATCTCCCTCTCTGGTGACTGTCCAAGGAGAGAGGAGATGCCATGCTCAGCGACGGCCAGATTCTTTTCAAAGCGTGGGCGACTGGCTTTTACTGCCGCCAGACTTTGCCTCGCCTGATAGACAGCGAGGGCGTTGGTCAGCCCCTGGCGATAACGATTTTCAACCCGTTGCAGGGTTTCCTGATAGGAGACAATGGTTTGTGCCAATAGCTCAATCTGTGCGCGTTGCTCGACCGCGAAATAATAGAGATCTGCCAGCTGGGCACTGAGGCTGAGGTATAGAGTCTGCAACTGGTTTCTACTTGCTGTGGCCAGCTTGAAAGCGGCCTTGCGACGATTTTTTAATCTCCCCCAAAGATCGATTTCAAAGCTGCTTTGGGCCGAGAATCTGTAATTGAGTGCGTAAGAATCCCGTGTGACGCCGGGCACCAGCTCGCGACTCCCTTGGCCGCCAAAATTTAATTGTGGCCAGCGAGCACTCCCGGCAATTCTCAGTGCTGCTTGAGCCTGTTCCAAGCGCGCGAAGGCCTCTTCCAACTGTAAATTGCCGGAAAATAACTGATCCATCAGCTGGTTCAGTTGCGGGTCGTTAAAGGTAAGCCACCAGCGTTCTATGGGCGTGGAAGGGGCATCGGTGCTGAATTGTTCCACATATTCTGCGTTATGCGGGATCAGGGCTTCAGTTTTTATCGGTTGGTGCAGGCTGCAACCGAGCAGCCCCAGCGGGAAAACCCACAGATAAATAAACGGTTTCAACATGGAGCCTCCAGTCCGGCAGTGACAAAGTTGATCAGGTTGTTCGTCATGACATTGTTGTCCTCCGGGTTGGAATCAGGATCTTCCTTGAATATTTGTGCGATTCCGGAAAAACAGATGCAGTGGCCCATCGCACCCATAGTGAAGAAGAGGCGGGTGAATATCAGTCTTGTCGGCAGCTGAGGCAAGGCCAGGCACAGGGCCTGGTGCAGCTGGTTGATGAGAGGGTGAATAAGAGCAAGAAAGAGATCACGCACAACCGGATCGGCAGAAATCATTGAGCGCCCGACGATACTGATCAATGCACTCGAACCGTATTTGTCGCGCCTAAAGGCGAAGTTCGCTTCAATAAATGCCCGTACCAGAGCTTCTGTGTCTGGTGTGGTCCCTGCGGCCGTCGCTGCCGACAAAACCTGGTCGATTCTGTCGCTACGCTGCTGATTCAAGGGGAGCAGCCTGCGTTGCAGAACGGCGCTGAGCAGGGTCTCTTTCGAGCCGAAGTGGTAGTTGACCGCCGCCAGATTGGCCTTGGCATCGCTGGTGATTGCGCGCAGGGAGGTACTGGCAAACCCCTGTTGCGAAAAAAGGCTCTCAGCCGCATCGAGCAAGCGGGTTTTGGTGTCAGGTTGAGTCATCTGATGATTCTCCTTTAAAACATACATTTAAAACGACCGTTTGAATTCTGTCAAGGGGACAATTTGACAGAATCTGTTTAAAAACCTATAAATGGGCAGAACTTATTGTTTTTATTGAACTAGTGGCCCACGCGACTAACCCTGTCGATATTGGAGAGCTTGATTTGGCCCTGGCGTTACCCAGACTGATGTCGGCTGCCTGGCTGTTATTGCTGGGAACCATGCTGCTGCTGGCAGAGGGTTGCCTCTCTCCCACCTCCCGCCCGGTCTTTTACCAGCAGACCGTGCTGCCCCATGGGCAGATTGCCGCGCACATTCTCAAAACCGTTCGTGCCGATCTTGCTGCTCATCCCCAATCACGCGAAGCACGCTTACTGCATAAATTTTATGCCGCCAATAAGGGGCTGCCCGCCTGGATAGACAAGCAGGGGATCGCCCTGGCCGCCTGGCAGCTGCTGGTGGTTTTGGAAAGCGCAGATCGGGAAGGTTTGCCGCCTCAACGTTACGAACCTGCGCATTTACGCAAGCTACTGCAGCCCGCCGATGATGAGCATGAGGCCTTTCTCGGTTGGCCCATTGCACAGGTTGCACGGGTTGATCTGGCCCTGAGTCGTGCATTTTTCCGCTATGCCGGAGATAATCTCTGGGGACAGGAACGCAGCTGGCGCTCACGCGGAGACTGGCATCGCCCCCCGGCTGATATTGATCCGACTCAGCTACTCGCGCTGGCGCTTGAGCTTGATGCGATGCCTTCAGCTTTACGCGGGTTGCCGAGTATGAGTCAGGGCTATCTACGCTTGCGTCAGGCGTTAGGCCGTTACCGTGAATTGGCAGCTCTTGGCGGTTGGGCAAGTATAGCTACAGGGCCAACTCTGCATTTGGGCGCGAGCGATCCCCGTGTGCCGCAGCTACGTCGGCGCCTCTGGCTTGACGGTGATCTGAATGGCGATCTGCCACAGGGGAACCGCTATGATCTTGACCTTCAGCAGGGGTTGCAGCGTTTTCAACGTCGACATGGCCTGACGGCCGACGGTACCCTGGGGCCACAGAGTTTGCAGGCCTTGAATGCACCGGTAGAGCAACGAGTCGATCAGATCCTGCGCAATATGGAGCGTTGGCGCTGGGAGGAGAATCATGCCGATCACAGCGAGGTTCGGATCAACCTCGCCGCTTTCTCGCTCGAGGTGATTGACGACGAACAGTCTCTCTTCAGCATGCCGGTGGTCATCGGGCGCCGGGAGCGCGCTACTCCTTTGTTTGCCAGTCGGCTTGAAACGCTCATTCTTTCCCCCTACTGGTATGTGCCACCAACACTCTTGCGTGAAGCCTTGCCGCGGATTGCTGCCGACCCAGCTTATTTGCGCCGTAATCACTATGAAGTCCTCGACCCTGAGGGGAATTTTCTCCAGGTCGGACGTAGCTTTGGCCGCAAATGGCAACAGGGGGAGGTGACCGCCTCTTTACGCCAACGGCCGGGGCCCTGGAACCCGATGGGCAATATCAAGTTTCCGCTGTCGAACCCCTGGTCGATCTACCTGCACGATACGCCGAAAAAACAGCTTTTCAAGCGGACCAGGCGTGCGTTCAGTTCGGGTTGCATCCGTCTGTCTCAACCGCAGAAACTGGCGGGTTGGCTGCTGGGGCGCGGCAGCCGGGAGCCGACAGAGATTGATAATCTGCTCGATTCCAAAAGTTCGCGCATGATTCAACTCGAAAAACCGGTCGATCTGCGTATCGGTTACTGGACTGCCTGGGTCGATGATGTCGGACGACTCAACTTTCGCGATGATGTCTACGGCCGTGATCGGCGGCTGGCCAGAGAATTACGTCAGAGCCCGGTATATTTAACCAGAACCCGACCTGATTGAATCCCATTTGCTTGAAGCCTGCTCAGGCCCTGGCCAGCGGAGGAATTTTCTGCCTCTTATTTATACAGATTTGAGTTTCTCGATCTGCATATTCCTGTAAAATAGCTATGTTATAAACTTGGCACGGTCACTGCTGCTATGATCTGTGCCTGCTGAAAACAATGCGGGCAGCAAGATAGAAAAAACAATTTTGGAACAATGGCGTTCCGAACCGATACGGACTTTGAGCAAAGGCGCTCTATCCCATTTTTATGGGGTGGAGCGTTTTTTTTGGTTCTAAATCTCTAGAGAAGGAGACGCAAGATGAGAAAAGTTGAGTGCATTATCAAGCCGTTCAAGCTGGATGACGTCAAGTCGGTACTGACCGAGCTCGGTATCAACGGCATGACGGTCAGTGAGGTTCGTGGTTTTGGCCGGCAGAAGGGGCACACCGAACTCTATCGCGGCGCCGAGTATCAGATCGATTTCATCCCCAAGGTCAAGATTGAGCTGGTGATTCCGGCCGACCAGGTTGATGAGGTTGTCGCCGCGGTGCAAAAAGAGGCCTGCACCGGCCGCATCGGCGATGGCAAAATTTTTGTCACGCCGATGGAGCAAGCCATCCGCATCCGTACCGGCGAGACCGGAATCGATTCTCTCTAACTAGCACCTGGATCCGTGGGTAAACGGTGGATCCAGGTGACAGACAGCAACATAAAAGGAGTAAAACCATGCACAAGCGCATTTTGATGATGACCCTGAGCCTGCTGATGTTGCCGCTATTGGCGATGGCCGAAGATGCCCCGGTTTCAGAAATGTCTTATATTCTCAACACCTTCTCCTTCCTGATTATGGGGATTCTGGTCATGTGGATGGCAGCCGGTTTCGGCATGCTCGAAGCCGGACTGGTGCGTTCCAAGAATGTCGCGACCATCTGCCTGAAGAATATTTCACTCTTCGGCATCGCCGGAATCCTCTTCTACGTCGTCGGCTACAACCTGATGTATGCCGGTGTCGATGGTGGCTTCATGGGCTCTTTCGGGCTCTGGGCGGCCGATGATGCCGCCGCCGCTGCGGGTGATTACTCAGCCGGTTACTCGTCCGCTTCCGACTGGTTCTTCCAGATGGTCTTCTGCGGGGCCGCCTGTTCGGTGGTTTCCGGTTGCGTGGCCGAGCGGATCAAGCTCTGGTCTTTTCTGGCCTTCTGCGTGGTGTTGACCGGTCTTATCTATCCGATCCAGGGGTCCTGGGGCTGGGGGGGCGGCTGGCTGTCTGAAATGGGCTTTGCCGACTACGCCGGTTCGACCATTGTTCACTCGGTCGGCGGCTGGGCAGCGCTGACCGGCGCGATCATCCTCGGTGCGCGTAAGGGTAAGTTTGGCAAGGATGGCCGGGTTAATCCGCTGCCCGGTTCGAATATCCCGATGGCAACCCTGGGCACCTTCATCCTCTGGATGGGATGGTACGGCTTCAATGGCGGTTCGGTACTGGCGCTGGGCGATGCCGCCTCGGCGATCGAAATGTCGAACGTCATGGTCAATACCAACATGGCCGCCTGCGGCGGCATGATTGCGGCGATGATCATGGTCCAGGTGCTCTATAAGAAAGTTGATGTCACCATGGCACTCAACGGTGCCCTGGCCGGCCTGGTCTCGATCACCGCCGGTCCTGCGACCCCGAGCCTGGGTGCGGCTGCGCTGATCGGTGGCGTCGGTGGCGTGCTGGTCGTGCTGGCGGTGCCCTTCTTCGACAAGCTGAAGATCGATGACGTGGTCGGTGCCCTCTCGGTTCACCTGGTCTGCGGCATCTGGGGCACCCTGGCGGTTCCTTTGACCGACCCTGAAACCAGTTTCGTCACCCAGCTCATCGGCGTGGCCGCGACCGGTGCCTTCGTTGTCGTCGCCACTTCGGTGGTCTGGCTGGCCCTCAAGTACACCGTCGGGATCCGTGTTCACGAAGAGGATGAGATGCGCGGCTGTGACGTGACCGAGATCGGTATGGAGGCCTATCCCGATTTTCAGACCATCCACATTGGCGGTGGCGGCTTGGGAGTAGCACCGATGTCGGCGACCATGGCA
>JAUXIR010000347.1 GCA_030620915.1 Geopsychrobacter sp.
CCCAGATTGAACTGATCCTTCAGCTGACCGAAGAGATCGACATAGGCCTGAGCGACAGCCTGATTGACAACCGGCGCAGCAACAACCTCATCAGAGGTCTCCTGATTGATAAACACGTCGATCTTGCCACGCTTAAGGAGAGCAGAGACCTGTTTCTTGATCTCAGCTTCAAACGGCAACAGCAGCCGCGGCGCCTTGATATTGATATCGGCATAGCGGTGGTTCACCGCACGAATCTCTACCGAAAAGGATAATCCATTCGCCTTGCCTTGCCCGCGACCGTAACCGGTCATACTCCGAATCATATAGTCCTCACTAAAACTGGTTCGACGTTCCATGTTCCATGTTCGAGGTTGCAAACCGTACGCAGTTGATATGGAACGTTCTTTTGGGGTTAACCTTTAACATGGAACATGGAACCTCGAACGCATTTACCCGCTTCGCGCTGCGCATTAAAACGCAAAAGCCCGCCGATGTCCATGACAAAGGCGGGCGAGAAAGCTGTCTGACTATCCATCAACAGCTTCCTCGGCGGTTCAATCACCTGTCGGACGGCTTAAGAGCCGCTCCCGTTTGCAACACAATTTTTCCGGCTTCCACAATTCGTCGAAAAGAACCGCTGGTACTTGCCCAATCAACCACATCTACCTTAAAAACCAGATCAGATTCAGCAAAAGCCTCGCTTAAATCTGCCTTGATTGCAAGAGAAAGGGGTTCGTTGGTAATTATTGCGATATCCAGATCGGAATAGGGTTTGGCAGCTCCCCCGACCCGGGAACCGAACGCCCACACGGCATATTCAGGTACAAGTTCATTCAATATCCTGCGAACTTCGCACAGCTCTGAGGGGCTGAGCAATAAAGGCCCTTCATTACGATTCAGCATCATACAGAGCCCGAACGGCTGACCAACTGCTGATATAAGTACCTGGCCTCTTCCAGAAAATCGGCAGCAATCAGGTAAACCGCAATGGCCTTGGCTTCATCATAGGTATGGCTGCTATCGGTTCGGGCTTGCCGATATGCCTTCCAGCATGTCCAGTCTGAGCGTAACAAGCCCTGTTGATTGCCGCTCCGAATCAGATCGGAAAATGTGCTCAACTCAATCGTGTCAGGACTGGCAGCAGTCTCTTTCAAGAAACGCCTGAGCATTTTATGGCTCAGTTCATAGGTAAACTCAAAGCACTGAATAACCGAGTAGCGCAACTGTTCAAACAAATCGGGATCACCCTTTGACTGATACAGGGTTGCATATTTCAGGCTTTTTTCCAATTGTCCGATGGCACTCTGCAACGGCGAAAAATCAAGACTCATAAATCACCTCTATGGCTGGTACTCCTGGAGCGAAGGCGCTGAATGTTGAGTGTCACCCCCCGGCGCCCCTTCCCGCCGCCTGCGCCAACGGAATGACCTTGGCCCTGGCCAGTGGTGGATGTTCCACCGGCCTATACTCCGGGACAATGCGTTGCAGGCAGGTCCTCACCCCGAGCAGATCCAAAGCCTTCGCCGCGGCAAACAGCTCATCCAATTGCTTCAGCAGCTCTTCTCGAGCCGGTGGGACGGAGCCGGCCCCACAGATTTTCTCATGGTGGGTCGGCAGGGTTCCTTCGTCGGCCAGCAACAACTCTTCGTAGAGTTTTTCACCGGGCCGCAGACCGGTGTAGACAATTTCAATATCCTCGTGCGGACGCAAACCGGAAAGCCGGATCAACTCCTCGGCCAGCATGGCGATGCGCACCGGCTCCCCCATATCGAACAGATAGATCTCGCCGCCCTGTCCCATGCTGCCGGCCTGCAGGACCAGATGCGTCGCTTCGGGGATGGTCATGAAGAAACGGGTCACCTCGGGATGGGTCACGGTCACCGGACCGCCGTTTTTGATCTGCTCACGAAAGGTGGGAATGACGCTGCCGTTGCTGCCCAGCACATTACCGAAGCGGGTGGTGACAAAGCGGGTCTTGCTGTTGCGCGCCAGCGATTGCACATAGAGCTCGGCGGCGCGCTTGCTGGCCCCCATGACATTGGTCGGCCGCACCGCCTTGTCGGTCGAGATCAAGACAAAGGTCTCGACCCCGATGGCATGAGCGGCGTCGGCGACCTGACGGGAGCCCTGCACATTATTATTCACCGCCTCGGCCGGATTCGCCTCCATCATCGGCACATGCTTGTAGGCCGCGGCATGAAACACCACCTGCGGCATCTGCTCGTCAAAAATACCATTGACCCGGGAACGGTTACGTACGTCACCGATGATCGGCACCAGGTGGATATTCGGACAAGCACCAGCCAGCTCCTGCTCAATGTGGAACAAGGGGGTCTCGGCATTCTCGAAGAGGATCAGCTTCTCCGGGGCATAACGCGCGACCTGGCGACAGATCTCGCTGCCGATACTGCCACCGGCGCCGGTGATCAGAACCCGCTTGCCCTGAAGATAATTGCAGATCTGCGCCTCATCCAGCACAATCGGCTCGCGCCCCAGCAGATCGACCAGGTCGATGTCGCGGATCTGGGTCGAAAGGGGATCCCGATTCAACATTTCGGTGAGAGAGGGAAGCGTCTGAACCTCCAGGCCCAATTCGATAGACTGTTTGGCGATGTCACGTAACAGCTTGGCATCGGCCGAAGGGATGGCAACGATCACCTTCTTAACGCCATGCTTCTTAACAATTCCGGGGAGATCCGCCAGCAGACCCAACACCTTAACCCCGTTGACGCTGGCCCCCTGCTTGCCCCGGTCGTCGTCGAG
>JAUXIR010000143.1 GCA_030620915.1 Geopsychrobacter sp.
AGATAAGCCTACGTGGAATAATTTCAAGTTGAAACCCAAGCATACAGTCAATGGGCGGCCATCCCCTCCAGCATAAAAGGAAATCGAGACAAAACATAGAACCCCTGCAGATAGGCCCTGGAATCAGATTAAATGATTGAAATTCCAGAGATGTATCACTATGATGTTGGGCACTTAATTTATTTCATTGGTATTAGTTTTCGGTATCCAGGTTGCCCACTCAGGAGAAGATGCACAATGGCCACTCAAACCCAGGGTTGGAAAATCCGCACCAAACTGCTCGCAATGGTCATGCTGTTGGTTTTAGTCTCAATCGGCGTCGGCGCTGTTGCCTATTACGGTTTCACCCAGGCGAACAACTCCCTGAATGATATGCACCAGAATCTGATTCCGGAACTGACCAAGGTTGATGAAATTGCCCATAACGTCGCCAAGGCCCGCCGTTACGAAAAAGAATTCTTCCTCTTTTCAAGCCTTGGCCAAAGCGAAAAATTTGCAAAAAAGCAACAGAGCTACTTCGCGAACCTCAATAAAACCTACGGACGAGTCGCCAAAACCATCGAGTCATTGCATGACGAGGAGATGAGTGAGGGTTTTGGCTCCAACCCTGAACGGGTTGAAATGGAGGCGATGCTCACCCGTCTGGAGGAAGATTTTTTTGCCGTGCAAAAAAGTCTGAAACCCCTTGCCGACAAGCTGCTGGCGGGTAGCTCCTTTTTGGAAGTATCCAAAGAATATGGGGTCTACAAGTCAAATGTTCACAAGCTGGAGCTCAAATCTAGGACCATGCGTGAAAATATTCTGGCTAAACTTGAGAGTCAAAAAGCCGAAACGATCCACTTCAGCGGCAAACTGAACACCTTGATTATTGCCGTCGGCTTGGGTGCGGCAATCTTCGGCATCGCCGCTGGCCTGTTTGTTTCAAATCGCATCACGGTCCCATTAAACATCCTGATGCGTGGGATCGAGTCGGTCGGCAAGGGGGACTTTGTTGAAATTCATGCCCCGTCGCGTGATGAGTTTGCCGAGATTGCCCGCGTCTTCAATGAAACCATTGGGCGACTCAAAAAATATATTCAAACAGACGAGCAGCGGCAGAAAACAGAGGAAAACGTTATCAACTTCCTCGAAGTTGTTTCCGATGCTTCGGATGGCGACCTGACAGTTCGTGCACCGGTTACCGAAGATGCCTTCGGCTCGATCGCCGATGCGTACAATCTCATGATTGAGAGTCTCGCTGATCTGCTCACCGAAACCACTCGCGATGCACAGGAGGTTGGTGACGAATCGCGCAATCTCAATGACATCTTCATGCGCATGAAGTCCGGTACGGAGTCACAGCTCCAGTATGTTACCGATGCAACAGATGCGGCTCGGAATACGGCGGATTCAGCCTCAGAAATTGCCGACAAAGCAGCTCTGGCTCAAAGCACTTCCGACAAGGTTGAACAAGCGACCGGCTTGGGCAGCGCCCAGGTTGCAAAGAACATCGAAGGGATGCAGCTTATTCGTGTCACCGTGCAGGTCATCAACAAAAAAATGAAATCACTCTCTGAGCGCCTGCTTGAGATCGGCACGATTTCACAGTTGATCTCCGACGTTGCGACCAGAACGACCATCCTGGCGATGAATGCCTCAATCGAGGCCTCACGAGCCGGCGAGCAGGGTCGCGGATTCCTGGTTATTTCGGATGAGATCAAGCGCCTGGCTGACGAATCATCCGAAGCGACCAAGGAGATCGGCGGAATCGTCAAGGCGATCCAGGCTGAGGCGAACGACGTCACCTCAGCCCTCGAAGAAGAGACTTCAACCGTTGAGCAGCAGACCCGCCTCGCACAGGAAACCGGCACTGCCCTCGAGGAGATCGAAAGAGCGACCCAGCAATCGAAACAACTCGTCAACGAAATCACCGGCCTGTCCCAAAACCAGCACCAGGCATCGGACAACATGGTTAACGCCATCCGCAAGATGGCCGACATCACTGCGCAGACCTCCTCGCTGGTCACTGAGGCTTCTCAGATCTCTGAAGGCCTGAACGGCGTCTCCGAGAAACTGCTTGGTTCCCTCGCCCAGTTCGTATTGAGCAATGACGAGCCTGTGGCTATCACTGAAATCAAACCCGGCTAGACGCTAAAACCGAGACGACATTAAAAAAGCCCCGCTCCAAATCAGGAGCGGGGCTTTTTTAATTCCAGTAGCAGAAAAAATATTTACAAAGCTTTACCGTTGATTGCAAGGTGCTTATTGATCACCGCAAGCAAGCTATCCTCCTCGAATGGCTTGACCAGATAGTCAGTGGCGCCGAGCTTAATCGCCTTTAGCTGATGTTGCTCACCGGCACGTGATGATAGAACGGCGATCGGCACCTGCCAGTCAGGACGTCGCTGCAACTCGGCCAGGAGCTCATATCCGTGCATATGAGGCATCTCAAGGTCGGTAATAATCGAATCAACATCCTCATTTTCAAGCAAAGCGAGGGCCTCTAGCCCATCGGCAGCCGTCAAAACCTTCAGGCCCTTAGCAGCCAAGAGCATGCTGGCATATTTACGCACACTCAACGAGTCATCAACGATCAAAACCTTCGGCGCGCTCTGGCTCTCAAGGGGAGCCGCTGAAGAAGCAAGCGGGGCATCAAAGCCCTCTGTTTTGTGGTATTTCATCCGCGCCGGATTAACAACCAGGCGCATACTGCCATCACCGGCCAGACTTGTTCCTGAAAAATAGGGCAGCTCACGTAAGAATGAGCCGAACGGCTTGATGACCGTATCTTCCTGCCCCAAAACCTTATCGACCAGCAACAGAATCTGAATACCCTCAGACTGCGTCAAAATGCCATAGCCCGAGGGTTCTTCACCCTGTGGGAGATTGAAGAGTTCACGCAGATCGATCTGCTCGGGAGCCTCTTCGCTAGCTTCGCCTCTAAGTTTCTTCCTCTGTTCAAACTCAAGATCTTGTATTTCGTTAACCAGTGCAGAGGGAAGAACAAACATCTGACCGGCAACCTCGAAACGGATAATATTGACAATCACCAGTGACAGCGGCAGACGCAAACGGAAAGTACTCCCCTGCCCCTTGACGGTTTCAACATCGATCGTGCCGTTGAGCGAAGCCAACCGGTCCATAACAACGTTCATTCCGACCCCGCGGCCCGATGTGGCGTCCACCTCAGCAGTGGTACTGAATCCAGGCCGGAAAATCATCTGGATCAATTCACGTTCACTGAGTCTGTCCTCGATCGTGATAAATCCTTTCTCTATCGCTCTCTTTCGCACCCCGACAAGATCGATTCCACGGCCATCGTCCCTGACCGAGATCTCAACTGTGTTTCCTCGCCGTTCGGCGGTCAGCCAGATAGACGCTTTTTCCGGTTTTCCAAGCCTTTTGCGTTCGGCGACAGACTCAATCCCATGGGCAAAGGAGTTACGCACAATATGGAGTAGCGGGTCAAACAAACCATCATAGACAACGCGATCGATCAGAGTCTCTCCACCCAAGACAAAGAGCTCAACATCCATGTCGAGGCCACGCGCCATATCACGCACCGAACGGTTGAAGCGCTGGAAAAGGGTGCCTGCAGGGACGGTCCTGATCTCGGATATCCGCTCCTTAATCTCATCGGTCATCCGGTCAAGCGAAGAGACGTCACGCCCAAAAGCACCAAAAAATTCGCTGAGTCCACGCAACCCCTCACTAACGTCATTGGTAATTTCTCGAAGCTTACGGCTGAAGAGATTCAAATCATCGTAACGATCAAACTCAAGCTCCTGAAAATCACCGATTTCAGCATTATTCTGCTGCGCAACCTGAGTCGGCAGAGTGTAGTCATAGCGATCAGAAAACTGTGTGACCTCACGCAGCAGGCGCTGACCAACAAACTCAATCTCTTCGCGCATCCGCTCCACCTGCACAAACTGATCGACCAGGTGGTTTTTAGTGACTGTAACCTCACCGATCAGTCCCATCAACGACTCTATCTTCTCGGCGCTAACCCGTATTCCGGCCGTTGTTTCTTCAACCCGACGGCCCAGTGCACGACGCTCGGAACCGACAAAGCCAGGCTGATCGACAGTCGCCTTGGCATAGCTTTCTTCTGCAGGAGAAGCCGGCTGAATTTGTCTTTGTTGATGCGAGATGTTCTGCTTTTCAAGCGGTTGCTCTTCAGCTTTTTCGGCAGAGTCAAGGCGCGTTAGCGCCAAAGCTACGACATCAGCCGGTTCATCCAGTCCTTCGACCTTGTAACGGATCAAATTCCGGATCTGATCAAGAGCAAACAGCAGTGCGTCAATATGCAACGGGCTAACGATAAGTTTTCCGTCACGCACCGCCTCGAAAAGGTCTTCCATGCGGTGAGATATCGCCCCAACGGAAGTCATCTTAACCAGGCTGGCAGAACCCTTTAGAGTGTGCGCAGCACGGAAGAGAGCTTCCATATCCTCGCTTCCGGCCGAACCAACAATCTCCATCTCGAGAAGGCCGGCTTCGAGAACGCTGATATGCTCCGCGGCCTCTTCTACAAAAAATGAAAAAACACTGTCCTGAAGAGTTCCCATCAGGATGCTCCCGCACGAAACTGGTCCACAAAGTTCATAACATCAACCTTCTCTCCCAAAATATCTTCGGAGAGACTGGGGATACCATCGGACAGGAAGGCCAGTTTTTCACCACCGGCCTCCGCAATCACTAATTTACGAACAGCCAGGTATTGCGAAGTGGCACCGGCCTGAACTCCAAGGTCGATAACCGGCAAAACCTGCCCGCGAAGATTGATTAAGCCCCTCACAACAGCAGGGGCCAGTGGCAGGTGTGTAATATGTGGGAGATCCGAAATCTCTATCATATTCGCTATCGGCAGATAGTAATCTTTTGCGGCGACACGGAAACGACAGCAAGAATACGGGCGGGTAACTGCCTCACCCTCATTCTGCGACAATAGGGTCCGAGCTAAGCGTTCTGCTGTTTGCAACGGGCTCTCTTTTTCAATCCGCTTGCGCATCCTGTCGATGAAGCTATCTTCCCGCTTCGGAGCAAGAGCAGCATCTTTAGAATCTGTGGGAACAAGGCCTTGATCATTCAATAATGGGTCGCTGGGGAATGAAGAGCGAGCCGGTTCTGAAACACCCACCCCACCGGAGATTTCCTCATGGACGTACTCCAAAACGGGATCGTCGACAAAAGGGTCCTTGATATCAAAAAACGTAACTGCCGCCGCTGGCGTGGGAACAGGTCCCTCTTCAGTGAAGGCCATATCAAGGGCAGGATCATCCGCAAAGGGGTCATTTTCAGAAGGTAGCGTTGCAGAGGAATGGGTTGCTCTCTTGACAGGGCTCTGTTCAATCTCCGGATCATCGGCGAAAGGATCTTCGACCTCTTCGGTTGCAGAGGCATGATTTGTTATATCAGCTGAGATTTGCTCAATCTGCGGATCACCGGCGAAAGGATCTTCGACCTCTTC
>JAUXIR010000135.1 GCA_030620915.1 Geopsychrobacter sp.
CAGCATATCCAGGCTAGTCCGTATCAGGCTTGAAATACTGTGGCCTGATTTTTCAGCCAGCAGATCCAGGGCTTCCTTCTCCTTGCGATTAACCCGGAAAGAAATGACAAACTTCATGTCATTCTTACTTGTCCGACTCATGTTCTTGCTCCTTTTGATAGATTCCATAGATCGGTAAATTTTCAGATGTCCGCAAGACCCGTCGACTCGACGTGGCGAACAGCGGTCCATATCAAGCCCAGCAGGCTGCCAGTTTCGAAGAGATCACCCGTCCGGCTTCCTTCAATCGAGGCAGCAGTTCGGCTGCTAGTTTTTCGGCGGTAAAGCGAAACTCGGGACCGACCAGACACAAACAGGCAGAGGTTTTCTTTGTTCCGTCAAGCAGAGGAACCGCCAGGCTGGCAATGCCTTCCCCCAGAACGCCATGGTCAACGCTGACCCCCTGTTGACGAATGGCGCTCTCCTCCGCGCAGAAAAACGCCTGATTTTTCTCATCAAAGGCCGCAATGACCTTGCCGGCGGCGGTTGAATCGATGGGGTAGCGCTTGCCGACCAGCGGCATGATACGGATGGTCTGGGTCGTATCGCTCATATCGAGAAACACCACCTCGTCGTCGCTGCGAACGACAAAATAGACCGCCTCATCGCAGGTGCGGGCCAATTGGGTCGCAACCGGGCGCACATGCTGCAGCGTTTCCATCTGGCTGAGAAATTTCTGGCCGATTACAAAGGCGGCCAGGCCGAGGCGATACTTGCCTGTTTTCTTAGTCTGTTCGACATAGTGACGCCGTTCGAAGGTTGCCAGCAAGCGAAAGAGCTTCCCTTTGGTCATCCCCAGTTTTTCACTCAACTGGGAGATGCGCACCTCCCCGTTTTCACTGAGCGCCTCCAGGACCTGAAGGGCGCTATCAACGGCCTGGATGGCATAACTCTCTTTTCCCAACGTGGACACAGCTGAAACTCCTTTTCAACCACCCTGCCCCCGTTGGTGATCTGCTGAAATAGTAAAGATCAGAGCGACAAGTCTTCAAGCTCCGGCTCGAAGACCGCCCAGACCCGCCGCTGCAGTTCATCGAGGAACTCCGGAGTGGCGATCTGCGGCAACTGGATATTTGCGTTCGGGTGTTCGTAGACCTCCGCCGGCAGGGCGAACTCCTCCTTGCTGTAGCCTTGACGCAATTCCAGCGCCAGACCGCGCAGAAACGCCCTGCGCACCGCCGCACGGATATCATCGGTGGTTATTTCCAGCTCGAATTCGCTCTTGAGGCAATCCACGACCATCTGGGTGCCGATGCCGTTGGCAATATCGAAGAACTTACACAGCCCGATCATGTCGAAACCGACCATATGCAGCTTATCCTGGGTGATCCCCTTGACCCAGGAATCCAGATCCGACTTACCCTCACGGGTCAGCAGGCCGTAGGTCGCCATCGACATGTGACCGCCGGCAATCGCCCAGGCGTAGCCGGGGTTGGTCTCCGGCTGGTAGGCCGGCAGTTCCAGCCCCTTAACATGATAGGCATAACTGGTCTCGCCGGTGGCCTGCGAAAGGCGCATCGAGCCTTTGCCGATCTCCGGCAGCTCGCCCTCTCCGGCGCGGATGACCAGCTCGCGAATCTTCTCGTAGTCACCGAAGCCGGCGCCGTTGAGCAGCGGCTTTTCGGGATGACGCTCGTTGTAGGCCAGCAGGTAGGAGATGGTCACGCCCAGGGAGATCGAATCCATGCCGTAGTTGTCGCCCAGCTGGATCAGGCGTGCCGCCTGTCCGGCGTCGTGGATGCCGAGATTACTACCAAGCAGGTTGAGCGGCTCGTAGTCGAACTTGGCCAGAAACTCTCCCCTGCTGCCGTCGGCGTTCTTGGCGTAGACATTATTGTGACAGGTAATCCCGCAGCGGAAACAGGCCTCCGACTTGATCTCATAGTCCTGCTCCACGTTCTCGCGACACAGCTTTTCCGGCAGAGCGTTACCCTGCGGCCGGAAATTGTTGAGGGGCACGGCATGAAAGGCCTGCAAGACGTCGTAGGCCGCCCAGGTACCGCCACCGCCACCGCGGCTGAGCGGCTGCAGACGGGTCGAACCGCCCCCCTTGACGACATTGATATTGACCTTCTTCACCGCGGGGGACAGGGACTTGAGCTTGTCGCTACTCTGGGCGACCAGGGCGATAATGTTCTTGTAGCCCATCAGGCTGCCCATGCCGCCGCGCCCGGCGAAACGGCACTTATCCTCACCCGACTTAAGCTGGTTCTCGGTGGAGAGAGCCACCGCACCCATATAGACATTCTGCCAGTTCTCTCCGGCCTGGCCGATGACCGCAAAGTGGGCATCGGCATACTCCTTCTGCAGGGCCATGATCTTGTCGTGAGTGGAGAGACCGAGCAGCTTCTCGGCCGGCTTCAGTTCCACCTGCGGGCCAGCGGCTGTTTCGCGGATGACAGCGTAGACCGGCGTCTCCGAGCGGTTCTCGAAGATCAGCTCGTCGAGACCGGTCCACTTGAATTTGGCGCCGAACTTGCCGCTGCCCGTCGACCACATCGCTGACGGCAAACCCTTCTTCGAGCCCTTGATCGGACTGTAGCCGGAAAAATAGGTGCGCATCCCGGTCATGGCACTGCTACCGGTCAATAGACCGGTATTGACGATCAGCGGATTCTCAGCGGAATAGGCGTTGTCGACCTTACGCTCGGCCAGGACCTGAAACGAGCGACCGAAGCCCCCCAGGACATCCTCGAGATTGCGGCAAGGCACATCTTCCAGGGTTGTCGTGCCGCTCCGCAGGTCGATCGTACAGCGCTTGTAGAGAACAGACGAGGCTTCCGCTACCGGATCAGTGGTCAGAAATTTCATAAGGCTCACTCCCTAGTGTAAATATTGATATGACTGCACAAAATAAAATGCGATTGGCTGGTACTCCGTGTGGCAAATCCTGACGATTAGCCGCGCGGAGCACTTACCCGCCGCCAAGGATCGGCAATAGCGACAGGGTATCTCCATCCTGCAGGATATCCTCAACCCCGGCATGCACCCCGTTGATCAGGACGATGCCGAGAATCCGATTGGAAATCTGGAGCTCATCGACGATCTGCTGAACCCTGCTCTCTGAGGCAACCTCACGGATTTCCTCCTTGAAGCGCTCGATGCGAAACGCCCCGATAAGCCTCACTCGGATCTGCATACATTTCTCCTCGGAAACAGTTTTCAGCGCACAAGTCAGTTACAAGGATGCCATCTGACCAAGATGTCCCTCAATCATCTCCAGGTAATTTGCCTCTTCGTTACTCTTATAAACCATGGAAGATGCAATTTCGCTGGCCAGAATCGCATACTTGATCTTCTCCGGCAGTTGCTTGATGCGCTCGCGGAAAGGTCCAACCTTACCTATCAGGCGCGGCAGATGCAACAGGATCGCCTTGCGATAGAGCGGTTTATCACAGAGCTGCGGATTATTCTGAAAGAATTGGAACAGCCGCGAATAATGCGCGTTGATATCCTGGCTGATCTCGGCCGAGGCCTCGGTGTACAAGAGCGGCACGCTGCTCTGCTGGACGCGACGGAAAATCAGCTCCGCCTCGTCCTCGGCACGCCGATTGAGGATATCGATGACATCGGCGACATATTCCGCCTTGTTGGCGAGGAACTCCTGCTCGGTCAGCATCAGGTTGGCGATGATTTCATAGGATGACGAAATAACCCCGCACTTGTTGGCTGAGGCATCACGCATGATAACAACCCCACGCTGTTGCAATGCGATCCGCGCCTCGGGTGTGATGAAGGAGTTGGCGCCCTCGACGATAATCTTGGCGCTGGGATTGCCCTGTTCATCAAAGAAACGATCGCAGTTATTGCTATCGAGGGTTTCAGGACGGCCGCCGGCCGGGATAAACAGATCGGTGGTCACATTGAAGATCAACCGGTTGTACTCACGATAGAACTCATCGTTGGTCACCCACTGTTCCTCAAGACCGTTGGCGGTCGCCTGCACCCGTTTGAACAGTTCGCGCATCCCCTCTTTGCGGGTCTGATTACGGTACAGGATAAAACCGCCCGGATGCAGGGCCTGCGCATTATAGGCCTCAATATCCTGCTTGAGTATGATGTCAGACAGTGCCTGATGATCGGCGCCTTGCGAATCATAGAGGGCCCCGCTGCCATCGACGATCAGGCAAATCTTCACCTGCGGACAACGTTTCAGCATCAACTGCATGGCGTTACCGGCGACATCGCCATTGGGACCGCCGGTCAGCTTCACCGTGAAGGGGTCCTGGTGCATGTCGATCCCCAGCTTAGCCATGGCGACCTCGGCAAAACGCACCACCCCGGTCGAGGTGACAGCGTATTCCTTGTGATTGATACCGACCTTCTTGCTCGACATGATACCGCTGCCGAGCAGATAGCCACGACGCTGAGCCTGACGGGCAATCAGTTCAACCATGACATCATGCATATTTTCGTCGGGACCGAGTTCGATCGGCTCATCCTCGCCATAGTAATCGACCACGCGGGGATCCTTGGCGCGACCATTCTGGGTCACGAAAATATCGAGAAAAGCATTGATAAAGCCGTACTGCAGCTTGTAGAGACGCGGGATCAGCATCTCCTTGTCGAGATTGCCGCCGGCATCGAGCACCGCGACCATCTTCGAACCACCCTCATAGATATCCTTGTTCTTCAGATGCTGGGTGTGCGCCAGGACATAGTTTTCCTTGAAAATCGTATTGGCGGCGGTCACATAGTCATCTCTGCCCTGGGTGATCAGGGTCCGCCAGCCACCGCGGGCGATATCGGAAAAACCGATGTGATATCCGGCCCCGGACCGACTGTAGAAATAGGTCACCCGGAAAGGACGTTCCGACGGCAGATTGGAGATAAAATCGTCACCCAGCTGTTCCAGATAGTCGGGATCGAGGCGAAAAGCCAGGGCATGCTTTTCCGGAACGAAGAAATTGGTTTTCAGGGTGTTGCGGATGAAGACCAGTGCACAGTTGAATATCCGACGCCTGAATTTATCGAGGAAGCGCCGGCCGGTATTGTACTGCTCGATCAGCTGCTCGGTTTCGGCTAAAACCCTGACGTATTCTTGTTCTCGATGTTCTTGCTGTGGATCGAAGCGGACCCGGAACAGCTTCACCAGTTGCAGGGCAATATCTGGATGATTATGAAAGGCGCGGATCACCCCTTCCAGATCGTAACTGTCCGGATGATTATGGGCCATATTGGTATGGCAGAATCCGACCAGGGCACAAATCAGCGAGGCATCTGTCCCACTGGCCAGACCGGTAGTAACAAGTTCACGATAGGTTTGAGAGCAGGAACGAAGGATCTGGGTATTGTACAGCTCTTCCTGCAACTGCCGATAAAGGGCCGAAGTTTTTTCGATCCGACCACCGTCCGCGGTGGTGACATAAAAGGTCGACAGAAAATAGGGGTGGATGCCATTGCTGATCGTCAAACAGTAGGCGCGCTCGACAGAGACACCCAGGCGCTTGAATACCTCCATGACCTGCACCAGAAAGCCCTTTTCCGGCGGATTGCCGACGCCGAAGAAAAG
>JAUXIR010000292.1 GCA_030620915.1 Geopsychrobacter sp.
AAAAAACTTTTAAATGTGGTCTTTTTTGGTCTATCCGAATTAGAACAGACCATGAAACTCGATGAACCTCTTGCCCAGCGTGTGGCCGTGAAATATACCCTGAAGCCGCTTTCGGAGGAAACAACTCACCATTATATTGCGCACCGTCTTCGTGTTGCAGGCCGCGATGAGTTGTTATTCGAAGAGAGTGCAATCGACAAAATTCATACCTATGCCGGCGGCGTTCCCCGTTTGATTAATACCATCGCAGATAACGCTTTATTCGAGACCTTCCTGCGCCATGACAAAATTGTCTCCGAACAGATTGTCGACAGTGTCTCTGAGGATCTCGGACTTAATCAACCTGCAGCGCAACAGGTTGATCGGGCGGTTGTCACAGAACCAGAGGTAAGTCGTGTCCAGTCAAGTGCTGCCGAAGAAGAGCCCCAGGAAGACCTTGAAGCCATTGATACAATGCTTGAGGGTTTTCAAGAAGGTTGAGAGGGCACATATAGTTTTTTCTCTGTAGCGACTGGGTTTATCGGTCGCTACAGCTGTTTTAAAGTTGAGGTTTTTTCTTGAATAATCAATCCCGAATCAAAATATTGGATGAAAGCCTGTGTAATCAGATCGCGGCAGGTGAAGTTGTCGAACGTCCGGCATCGGTTATCAAGGAGTTGATTGAAAATTCGATAGATGCCGGTGCCGATGAAATCATCGTCGAACTCGAATCGGGGGGGTGTAAGCTGATTCGTGTCACTGACAATGGCCAGGGGATGAACAGGCAGGACGTTTTTTTGTGCCTTGAGCGGCATTCGACCAGTAAAATACGCAGGGCTGAAGATCTTTTTGCCTTGACGACCCTCGGTTTTCGCGGTGAAGCCCTGGCGTCTATTGCTTCAATCTCCCGTTTTCGTTTGCGTAGTTGCGCAGCGGATGATGGCCTCGGGCAGGAGATCCTGGTCGAGGGGGGGAAGGTGCGTAAGGCTGAAGAGGTCGGTATGGCCCGTGGCACCCTGGTTGAAGCGCGGAACCTCTTTTTCAATCTGCCGGCCCGGCGTAAATTTCTGCGTCGAGAACAGACCGAACTCGGTCATTGTGCCGATGTTGTAACCAAGCAGGCCCTCTCTCACCCAGCGATCAGCTTCAGATTGTTACATAACGGCCGGTCGATGCTTGAGTTGCGCCGTGAGAAAGGTTTGGCCGAACGGGTCGCGGCACTGCTCGGCCGCACCCTGCTCTCTGAAATGCAGGTCCTGGAAGTCAACGATGGGGCCGGTATGCGTCTGCATGGTTTGATTGGGCAGCCGACTCTGAACCGTTCTGCTTCATCCCATATCTACACATTTATCAACGGCCGCTATATTCGCGACCGGGTCGTACAGCACTCGATCATGGATGGTTATCGTCATCTGTTGATGAAGGGGCGCTTTCCAGTCGTGGTGCTGTTCCTCGAAATTGCGTCCGATAAGGTCGATGTGAACGTTCATCCGACCAAACACGAAGTGCGATTTCGTGAACAGGCAATGGTTCATGATTTTATTGCGGCCAGCCTCCAACACCAGCTGAAGCCCGCCGCCAGGGTACAGCCGGTTCCTCGAGAACTGCGTGCGGAGGTATCACATCTTAGCCCTTCACCGGCTCCCCGGATGACTGTTGAAAGCCAAGTTCAGGCCCCTTTGATCCGTGAGCCGGTTGCACCTGCATATCATTCTCCTGTTCCCCCTGGAGCAGCCGAGGAAGCATCTGCTGAAGCTGCCCCCGTTGTTGAAGACTCCTCGGCCGTCACATCTATCGGCGTAGAAGCAACGAGACAGCAGGAGGGCCAGAATCGGTACTATTCGAGTCTACGTTATCTTGGCCAGTATCATAACAGCTATCTGCTCTGTCAGGATGGCGACGATCTCCTGCTGATTGATCAACATGCCGCCCATGAGCGGATCGGTTTTGAATCTCTGAAAGAGAGTTTTTCAAGAGGGGAGATTGAGCAGCAATGTCTACTGTTCCCGGAGATGCTTGAACTCGATTTTCGCAGTGGGCAGGCCCTTAAGGAACATCGGGGAGATCTTGCTCGACTCGGGTTTGACGTTGAGCCCTTTGGCGGGAAGTCGTTCGCCTTGAAGGCCGTTCCTCAGCTGCTGGTGTCGGGTGATAATGGCAGACTGATCGTCGATATCGCACTCGAACTGGAGCAGACCGGGAGCAGTAGCGGCCTGATCGATAAACTGGACGAGGTGTTGATTCTGATGGCCTGCCATTCTGTGATACGTGCCAACCAGGCTTTGGACCCGCGTGAGGCGAGGGCACTGCTCGAACAGCTCGACAGAGTCGATTTCAATGCTAATTGCCCGCCTGGTCGTCCCGTCATGCAACGGTTGCAACTGGTCGAGATTGAACGCATGTTCCGGCGGCATTAATCTGATGTCGCAGATTCCACTACTGGTGATTCAGGGACCGACTGCTTCCGGCAAGACCGGCTGGGCGATCCGCCTGGCCGAAAGATTCCCGCTTGAAATCATTTCCGCCGATTCACGCCAGGTCTATCGGTGCATGGATATTGGTACCGCCAAGGCCTCGCTTGAAGAGCGGGCGGGTATTCCCCACCACATGCTCGACCTGATCGACCCGGATCAAAGCTACTCGGTTGGGGATTATGTGACTTCTGCCAGAACGGTTGCCGCTGAAATTCACGCCCGCGGGAAACTTCCCTGTGTGGTTGGCGGTACCGGGCTTTATATCCGGGCTCTGATCGGGGGCCTGGCCGAGGTTCCGCGGGGCGAAGAGTCCTTGCGGGACCAGTTTCGCCGGCGTGAACAGCATGAAGGGGAGGGGACGCTCTATGCTGATCTGCAGCAGGTTGATCCTGAAGCGGCGGCCAGGGTCCATCCGAATAATCTGGTTAAGATCATTCGTGCCCTTGAGGTCTACCGGCTGACTGGGCAGAAGATATCAGACTTACAGCGCAAGCACAGTTTTTCTGATGCTCATTTTCGCCCGCTTATCCTTGCACCGGCATGGCCGAAGGAGATCCTGCATCAACGGATCGCTGAACGGACTCATATCATGCTGGCTGACGGGTTGCTTGAAGAGACTGCTGCTCTGGTCGCCGACTACGGAGAAGGATTGAAGAGCCTGCAGACGCTTGGCTATCGTGAGGCGCTGGGTTACCTACGCGGTGATGCCGAGCTTGAAGTTGTCAGGGACGAGATCGCGCTCCAGACCCGGCGTTATGCCAAACGTCAGCTGACCTGGTTCCGTAAGGACCTGGATACAATTTGGGTTGATTCCTGCCAAGAGTCTGATAGAGTGTTGAGATTAATTGATGA
>JAUXIR010000364.1 GCA_030620915.1 Geopsychrobacter sp.
CAAAGGCTTTCTCGCGCTCTTTCTGCTCGCCTTCCTGGCCCATACTCGCCCAGACATCGGTGTTCAGAACATCGGCACCGCGAGCCGCTTCACCAGGATCATGGGTGTAGAGGATCTTCGCCCCGGCTTTTGCGGCTCGAGCTACGACCCCGGCATCCGGCTCGTAGCCTCTGGGAGTCGCCACTCGCAACTCGAAGCCGAATACGCCCGCGGCGTTGATCCAGCTGTTGGCCAGGTTGTTGCCATCGCCAATCCAGCAGTATTTGAGATCGCGATAGTGCTCTTTATGCTCAATGACCGTGAACAGGTCGGCCATGATTTGACAGGGATGATACATGTCTGTCAGGCCGTTGATGACCGGGATGCTTGAGCGTTCGGCCAGCTCTTCAACCGCGGCTTGCGAGTAGGTGCGGATCATGATGCCGTCGCAGTAGCCCGACATCACCCGCGCAGTATCCTTAATCGGTTCACCGCGCCCCATCTGGGTTGTCCCTGAGTGGAGGAACAGGGCATGACCCCCCAGCTGAAACATGCCGACCTCAAAGCTGATCCGGGTGCGTGTCGAGCTTTTTTCGAAGATCATCGCCAGGGTTTGACCCTCGAGCAGGCGGTGGGGAGTTCTGGCTTTGGTTTTGGCCTTCAGTTCGTGGCAGAGTTCGAAGATGGCTTCGAGCTCGCTGCATGTCCAATCTGAAAGAGAGAGAAAATCTTTTTTCATACAGTCTCCGAAAAAATATCATCAAGAATGCTGATCGCCTGATCGATCTCGTTGCGAGAGATGATCAATGGCGGAATGAAGCGTAACACCTTGCCGACCGTGCAGTTGATCAACAGCCCTTTAGCCATGGCCGTTTTGACCATTTCGCCGCCCTCAATACTCATCTCAACGCCAATGATCAATCCGCGTCCGCGGACCTCGGTAATAAAGGCATACTTCTGCTGCAGTTTCTCCAGTTCGTCTTGGAAATAGGCGCCCATCGACCGGCAGTTGTCGAGAATGTCCTCGTTTAGCAGGGTCTCAAGGGTTGCAATCCCGGCCGCGGTTGCCAGCGGGTTGCCGCCGAAGGTTGAACCGTGGGTCCCGGGACCGAGATGCGCGGCCAGCTCCTCACCCGCCAGCATCGCCCCGATCGGGACGCCGCTCGCCAGACCCTTGGCCAACGTCATGATGTCGGGCTCGATCCCTTCTTGTTCATAGGCGAAGAGGCTGCCGGTCCGACCACAACCGGTCTGTACTTCATCCAGAATCAGCAGCAGCCCATGTTCGTCGCAGAGTTGGTGCACCTGCCTGAAGTAGTTCTCCGGCGGCAGATTGACTCCGCCTTCACCCTGGATAGGTTCCAGCATGATGGCGCAGGTCCGCTCGCCGACCGCAGCGCGCAGGGCTTCGATGTCGCCGAAGGGCAGATGCCGAAAGCCGGGGAGCAGTGGCGCGAACCCCTCCTTGATTTTCTCCTGACCGGTGGCGCTGATACCGCAGTAGGTGCGGCCGTGAAACGAGGCAAGGGCAGTCAGCACTTCACTGCGTCCCGCACCATATTTCTCAGAGCTGTACTTGCGCGCCAGCTTGATCGCTGCTTCGTTCGCTTCGGCACCCGAGTTGCAAAAGAAGACTCGGTCGGCAAAGGAATTATCACACAGCAGTTCGGCCAGCCGGATCTGTTGCGGGATGTTGTAGAAGTTGCTGCAGTGCAGCAGGGTTCCCGCCTGTTCCCTGATCGCTGCGACGACCTTGGGCGGGCAATGTCCCAGGTTGTTGACCGCGACACCGGCCAGCAGATCGAGATACTCCTTGCCGTCGGCATCCCACAACTTGCAACCTTCACCGCGCACCGGGACCAGCGGGTAGCGGCCGTAGGTTTTGGCAATCACCCGATCATTGCGATCGATCCATTGCTGCGACTGGCTCATGATGTGGCCTCTTTTTTTGCATAATCGGCGACCGCGGTACCGACCCCCTTGTCGGTGAAGATTTCGAGCAGGCAGGCGTGTTCGAGCCGGCCATCGACGATGTGGGTTTTCAGCACCCCCTCATTGATCGCATCCACACAACAACTCACCTTGGGGATCATGCCGCCGGTCAGGGTACCATCCTTGATCAGCGCCGGAACCTTGCGGATGTCGATGGTTGAAATCAGTTTGCCGTCTTTGTCCTTGACGCCTTCGACATCGGTCAACAGGATCAGCTTGTCGGCCTTCAGCGCTCCGGCAATGCGTCCGGCGACCAGGTCGGCGTTGATGTTATACGAACAACCGTCGGCCCCGATACCGACCGGAGCGATCACCGGAATGAAGTTGTTCTCCTCCAGGGCCTCGATTACCTGTGGGTCGACCTTGTCGACCTCGCCGACCATGCCGATGTCGATGATTTCGGGGGTCAGGGTCTCGGGATTGAGCTTGGTCATCTCCAGTTTACGTGCGGTAAGCAGGCCGCCGTCCTTGCCGGTCAGTCCGACCGCCCGACCGCCGTGGCGGTTGATGTTGGCGACAATCTCCTTATTGACCTTGCCGCCCAGCACCATTTCGACCACCCCCATGGTTTCATCATCGGTTACGCGCATGCCCTGCTCGAAACGGGTCTCGATCCCCATCGCCGCCAGGACTTTGCCGATCTGCGGGCCGCCGCCATGCAC